>JAYGEV010000064.1:0-4302 GCA_046582225.1 Pseudomonadales bacterium | reverse complement strand
AACCGACAACACCTGGTTTACGTTGCTCACGATGAACCAGCACCCGCTGCACTTCGACAAAGAGTACGGGTCAAATTCCGAGTTCGGCCAGGTGCTGGTTAATTCGTGTCTGACGCTGTCCCTGGTAACGGGCATGTCGGTGTCGGATGTCAGTCAGAAGACCGTTGCAAATCTGGGCTGGAACAACGTCAGGCTGACGGCCCCCCTGTTCGTGGGCGACACGTTGTACGCGGAGTCCGAGGTGCTCGAGATTCGCGAGTCGAAATCGCGCCCCAATCAGGGCATCGTGAACATACGCTCGCGCGGTCTCAAGGCAGATGGTACCGAAGTGATCAACTTTGAACGTGCCATGTTGATCCCGACCCGGGGCCATGCCGTAGACGACGTTCTGGATTACTGATGTCCGACAAGGCCACTGATCAGATGACGCAGGCGGACCAGGAGCGCCTGATTCTCGACGCCGTAGAGCGATTTCTGGATAAGGAAGTGAAACCGATCGCTCATGACCTGGAGCGGCAGGATGCTTATCCGCACGACCTCATTGAAAAGATGAAGAACCTCGGGCTGTTCGGCGCGACCATTGGTGAACCATACGGCGGGCTCGGATTACCGGCGGGTACCTACGCCAGGATTGTCGAACGGGTGGCCGCGGTGTGGATGTCTGTGTGTGGGATATTCAATTCTCACCTGATCATGGGTGCCGCGGTGGAGCGGTTTGGTTCCGAGGAGATGAAGGATAATTTCCTGCCCGCAATGGCGGCGGGCGAATTGCGGGGTGGAATTGCGCTGACCGAACCGGACTGCGGAACCGATTTGCAGGCAATACGCACGCGTGCAAAACGCCAGGGCGACGAGTATGTGATCAACGGCACCAAGCAATGGATCACCAATGCTGTTGAAGGCAACATCCTTGCGGTTCTGGTAAAAACTGACCCGGACACCACCCCGGCGCACCGAGGCATGAGCCTGTTGCTGGTAGAGAAATCTGCCGGCTACCGTGCCAGCAAGCTCGAAAAGCTTGGGTATCGCGGCGTGGATACCGCTGAAGTTCTGTTCGACGACGTGCGCGTCCCGGCGGCGAATCTGGTGGGCGGGGTCGAAGGGCGGGGGCTTCAACAGATTTTGTCCGGGCTGGCGCTCGGCCGAATCAACGTTGCAGCTCGCGGCGTGGGGGTGGCCGATGCCGCACTGCAGGCGTCGATTCGCTACTCACAGGAACGCAGTACCTTCGGCGTGCCCATTCATACCCACCAGTCGATTCAGATCAAGCTCGCCGACATGGCGACCCGGGTGGAAGCCGCCCGTTTGCTGACCGCCAAAGCTGCCGGCGTATACGACAGCGGAGCGCGGTGTGATCTGGAGGCGGGGATGGCGAAGCTGTTCGCCTCGGAAGCCGCGTTGGAAAATTCTCTGGAGGCCATGCGTGTCCACGGTGCTTACGGATACTCGCCCGACAACGACGTCGAACGATACTATCGAGATGCACCGTTGATGGCGATTGGAGAGGGGACCAACGAACTGCAGCGCATCATTATCGCGCGGCAACTCATTGCGCAGAATCCGATCTAAGAAGATCTCTCAGGCGGAGTAGTAGCGCGCGTCCGCCAGGCGTTCGTCGATAAGCTCCTGGGCGACGTCGCGACAGCGGCCACAACCGCTTGCCGCGCCACAGGATTCCTGCAGCTGCGCGATATTCTGCACGCCGTTGTCCACAGCATCGCGAATCTGCTTGTCGGTGACGGCTTTGCAAAGGCACACATACATCAGTTCGTGGTCGCTCTGGTGGACGAACGTTGACTATTTAAATGCAAATCATTCTTGATTGCAAATGGTTTTGTGTCGTATTTGCATCCGTGGCAGATTCTAGGATGCGAACTTTTTGTATGGTAAATCAGCACCTTAGCGGATATGGTGGTTGAAAAGCGCTTCCGTGTGCGGCATCCTACGCGCATCGATCTTGCCCAGGAATCCTCATGCAGCCCATCGACGGCGAAGTCATCGCGTGTCTCAACCGCGTTCTGAAAAATGAGCTCACGGCCATCAATCAGTATTTCCTTCACGCCAAAATGCTCAAAGACTGGGGCATGCTGCGGATAGCGGAATACGAAAAGTCAGAATCCATCGATGAGATGAAACACGCCGATGCGCTGATGGAACGGATCCTGTTTCTGGAAGGTCTGCCCAATCTGCAGGACCTCGGCAAGCTGTACGTGGGTCAGGACATCGAAGAGATACTGGCCTGCGATCTAAAGCTTGAGATGGAGGCGCTACCTGAGTTAAGAAGCGGTATCCAGTTGAGCGAGCGGGTGGGCGACTTTGTGTCGCGTCATCTGTTGCGCGAGATTCTCAGCTCCGAGGAGGAGCATGTCGACTGGATCGAAACCCAGCTCGACCTGATCGGCAAAACCGGGGTTGAGAATTACATCCAGGCCCAGATGCACGGCTAGCTCTGTCGCGACCGCATGAAGCTCCGAATCCGTGCAAACAGTGTTCGCCTGCGCTTGAGCGACGACGAGGTCGTGCAGATTTCACGCGGCGAATCGATCATTGAGGAGACCCCTTTTCCCGGTGGGCTGCTCGTCTACCAGTTAAGCGTTGGCGGCGAAGAGATCTCGGCGCGTTTCAGTGCCACCCAGGGCATTGAAATCAGCTTGCCCGAGGATCAGGCGTCGGGCTGGGCCGCCCGTGGCGGAGTTGCGCTGAGCCGCCGGGTGAATGTCGGCGGCGATGGCGGCACGCTGATGGTATTGATCGAAAAGGATCTGAAAGCCGATAAGGACTCTTAGAGGTAGGAGCAGCAGGAGCAGCAGGGTTTGCACGCCGCTATTCGAAATCCTCCGGATCATCGAAATCGACAAAACTCTCCGCGATGTCCGAGCAATCGACATCGACTGCGCCGATTCGGTCGAGCCAGCTTGTTACGCTTCGTGCACCGCTGGCGAGGTATACGTCGATGTCCGATGAAAGGTTTGCGCGAACCAACACGTGCAGGTTCTGGCGCTGATCGTCGTCACGGGCCGCTGCCGCCATTGCGTCTGATGAAATCAGCTCGTGCCCAAGTCGTTGAATCACGATCGGGTCAAGGTGTGGTGCGTCACCCGGACACACGAAAGCGTACGGGGTTGTGCAGTGTTTCAGGCAGCTTGCGATTCCCGACAACGGGCCGTGATCTGTGAGTTCATCGGCAACCACCGTGCCGTAACGACGATAACGCTGCTCATTTCGATTGGCGCTGATCAGCACGCTGACGACAGAACCGGTCAAGGCGTCCACCACGTGCGCCACGATTGGTCGATCCCGATACTCCAGCAGCGGCTTATCGCGACCCCCCATGCGGCTGCCGCGCCCGCCACACAGCACGATCGCGGTGATGGCTGCGGGTTCGATGCTTACCGCCTGGACGGTCACGGGCGGACGGGAGGAACGTCGATCAGACCGGCGAGATTCACCCGTTCGAGCAACGCTGGAAACCGCGGATCCTGACGTAGAGCCTCCGCTTCCGGCGCCCATAGAAATTCAACCTGCCAGGTTTTCGGCTCATCCTTAAAATAACCGCGCAGCAGCGAGATGGCCCGGGACAACACCTCGTCACCGACGATGGTGTCGGACCACACCTGTTCGAGGAAATCGTTTCTTGAATCCGTGTGACCGGCGTTGGCAGCAAGCGTGACCAGAACCTGCATCACCTTGGGTTCGACGTGATGCGTGGCATCGGGTCCTACAATCCTTTCCTCGCGCGGAAAGATCTGATGCGGGCCAATGGTGAAGCCGTCGAGGAGCTCTCCGGTCATTTCCAATCATGGCCGAATGGTTGCATGGCTAGACGATACCTCGGTTCCCAGGCACGCGCACCTGTTCGATCAGGCTCTCTATCGGTAACCCTCGACGGTAGGACGTCGCGGAACCTGCCACCAGATCGCATCGCAGGCGCTGCGCAATTCGTCGTCGAACTCGACGTCCAGCGCCCCAACGCTCGCGTCGAGTTGTTCGGCCCTGCTCGCGCCGATGATTGCCGAAGATATTCCCGGCCGACCCAATACCCATGCTACCGCGACGCTCACCAGGCTGAGGCTGCGTGCGTCCGCGAGTTCCTGCAGCGTTTGAACCAACGCCAGCTGGACATCATCCCAGTACCGCTGCTGATAGCGGCCGGCTGCGTTTCCAAGGGTGAAGCGCGTGTTGTCGCGAGGTGATTCGCCGACCCGGTACTTGCCGGACAACATACCGCCGGCGAGCGGGTTATATACCAGTACGCCCAATCCCTGATCGCGGCACAACGGCAGCAGATCGGTCTCGATGTCG
>JAYGEV010000055.1:0-3785 GCA_046582225.1 Pseudomonadales bacterium | reverse complement strand
CGCCGTTCGACAAAAACACCTCCCTCGGCCGGGCACTGCTGGAACCGACGCGCATCTACGTCAAAAGCTGTCTCGCGGCACTGGCCGCCGGCGGCGTCAACGGCTTCGCCCACATTACCGGCGGCGGCCTGCTGGAAAACCTTCCGCGCATGTTTGCCGAGCGGGATCTGGCAGCGTTGATAGATATGGACAGCTGGGATCGGCCGGGGGTATTCAGCTGGCTGCAACAGGCCGGCAACATAGACGAGCTTGAGATGTTGCGCACATTCAACTGCGGCGTCGGCTTTGTGATTTGCGTTGCTGCCGAAGACGCCGAGCGCGCCTGCAGACTGCTCATCGATCTGGGAGAAACAGCCAAACCCATCGGCCGCATCGTTGCGCCCGACACGCCGGCCGGCACCGGTCAACTGACCATTCCTCGCTAGAAGAGGTGGCTAACAGGGCCGGTTAGCGGACCCTTCAGGTTTTAGGAAGGGTCACCCCGCGCTGGCCCTGGTACTTACCGCCGCGGTCCTTGTAGCTCACCTCGCAACGCTCGTCAGACTGAAAGAACAACATCTGAGCAACACCCTCGTTGGCGTAGATCTTCGCCGGCAAAGTCGTCGTGTTGGAAAACTCCAGAGTGACATGACCCTCCCACTCCGGCTCCAGGGGCGTAACGTTGACGATGATGCCGCACCGCGCATAGGTCGATTTACCCAGGCAGATGGTCAGCACATCCTCGGGAATCCGGAAATACTCAACGGTGCTGGCCAGTGCAAACGAGTTCGGAGGAATCACGCAGACATCTCCTGACACGTCGACGAAGCTCCGTTCGTCGAACGCCTTGGGATCCACGGTCGCCGAATAGATGTTTGTGAAAACCTTGAAGTGCGGCGCGCAGCGCACATCGTATCCGTAGCTGGACGTGCCGTAGGATATGACTTTCTGATCGCCGGAAAAACGCACCTGGCCGGGCTCGAACGGCTCGATCATACCCTGGGCAGCCATATAACGAATCCAGCGATCGGACTTGATCGTCACAGTAGTCCTCCAAAATTCCAAAAGGATAACCGCCAAACCGGCAGCCGCATAATCAGTCGTCGGCGATATGGATCTGCGGCATATCCGTGTCAGGCTGCGCTTCCAGACGCCAGATCTGTGCCGCCAGGTGTCGCGCAGCATCGCGATACATGTGGGCGATATCGCCTTCCGGATCCTGCACCACCGTTGGCACGCCGCCGTCGGCCTGCTCGCGGATCTCCATCGCAAGCGGCAGTTCGGCAAGTACCGGCACATGCGTCTCCGCCGCAATTCGCGCACCCCCGCCGCTGCCGAACACGGCACTTTCGGCCCCGCACTCCGGGCAGCGAAATCCGCTCATGTTCTCGACGACGCCGAGCACCGGGATGTCGACCTTGCGAAACATTTCGATACCTTTCTTCGCGTCGAGCAACGCAATGTCCTGTGGGGTTGTGACGATCACCGCACCGGAGACCGGAACGCGCTGCGAAAGCGTGAGCTGGATATCTCCTGTGCCCGGCGGCATGTCGACGATGAGATAATCCAGATCATCCCATAGCGTCTGGTTGAGCATCTGTTGCAGCGCGCCCGAAACCATGGGTCCGCGCCAGACCATGGGCGTGTCCTCGTTGACCAGAAAGCTCATGGACATGGCCTGAATTCCGTGGGCCTTGATCGGCACGAAATTCTGTTCGTCTTTGACTTCAGGTCGCCGGCCCTCCGCCACCCCGAGCATCATTCCCTGGCTGGGGCCGTAAATATCAGCATCAAGCAATCCGATTCGCGCCCCTTCGGCCTCAAGCGCCAGCGCCAGGTTCACGGCAGTCGTCGACTTGCCCACTCCGCCTTTGCCCGAGGCGACCGCGACGATGTGTTTCACACGATTGAATCCGCGACCGGGCGGTGGCTGAAATCGCAGGTCCAGCTCGACACTATCGGTACCCAGAAACTGTCCGAGCTTGACCGCCAGCGCATCGCGCATACCTTGCGCCGGATAGCCCAACGTGACCGCAATCCTGCCGCCGGAGGTCAGTACTCGTGCACCGAGTTCGCCCCACGGCAGGTTCAGGTAAGGATCTGGAAACTGTTCGATTTTCATGATCTTGCGAAGCGGTTTGAGCGCCCCTTACCTGGCTGAAGGCGCGCATTATAAGTGAGTTCCGGCTATAGTCGCGGTTTTTTCCCAAGCCATCCGGAACACGCGCCGGAGCGCGGAAACATTCTCATGAATCGTCGTATTCTCGTCACAAGCGCGTTGCCCTACACCAACGGCGCCATCCACATTGGACACCTGCTCGAGCACATCCAGACCGACATCTGGGTGCGCTTTCAACGCCTGCGCGGCAACCAGGTGATCTACGTTTGTGCGGATGACACCCATGGCACGGCAACGATGTTGAAAGCCGAAGAAGAAGGGCTGGAACCCGAGACGCTGATCGAGCGAATGCGCGTAGAGCACGCCAGCGACTTTCGCGGCTTTCTGATCGAGCACGACAACTACTACTCGACCCATTCCGAAGAGAATCGCCACTACGCGGAACTCATCTATACCCGTTTGAAAGACCGCGAGCTGATTTTCACCAAAGAAGTCGAGCAACTCTACGATCCCGAGCGCAGGCTGTTTCTGGCTGATCGCTTCGTTAAGGGTCGTTGTCCGCGCTGCGACGCCGAAGATCAGTATGGCGACAACTGCGAGTCGTGCGGCGCCACCTACGACGCCACCGACCTCAAGGAGCCGCGCTCACTGGTCTCGGGTGCTGCACCGGTTCTAAAAGTCTCTGAGCATTACTTTTTCGATCTGCCCCAGTACACCAACATGCTCAAGGAGTGGACAGCCAGCGGGGCGATTCAGCCAGCGGTGAGAAACAAGCTCGCAGAGTGGCTCGACTCGGGGCTGAAGCCGTGGGATATTTCGCGGGACGCGCCGTATTTCGGCTTTGTCATTCCCGGCACCGAAGACAAATACTTTTACGTTTGGATGGACGCGCCAATCGGCTACATGGCGAGCTTCAGGAACTACACCGATGCTCGGAACGACGTGAGCTTCGATGACTTCTGGCAACCCGAGAACGACGCCGAGCTGCACCACTTCATCGGCAAGGACATCATCAATTTTCATGGGCTGTTCTGGCCGGCGGTGCTCGACGGCGCGGGCTTTCGAAAACCCACGCGCCTGCACACCCACGGCTTTATCACGGTGGAAGGCACCAAGATGTCGAAGTCGCGGGGCACGTTCATCAACGCTGCCACCTTCCTTAAGCATCTGAAACCGGAGTATCTGCGTTACTACTACGCCACCAAGCTCAGCAGCAGCATTGACGATATGGACATCAACTTCGATGACTTCGTAACGCGGGTGAACTCCGACCTGGTCGGGAAGGTGGTTAACATCGCGAGCCGTTGCGCGGGATTCATCAGCAAGCATTTCGAAGGCCAACTGGCCGGCAGCCTGCACGAGCCGGATCTGCAACAAACGTTCGTCGAGCGCGGCAACGCGATTGCCGCGCTGTTCGAAGCAGACGACACCAGCAAAGCGGTGCGCGAAATAACGGCCCTGGCGGACCAGGCAAACCAGTACATCGCCCACCACGCGCCGTGGTCGATGATCAAAGACACAGACAGGAAATCAGACGTCCAGGCTGTATGCAGCCAGGGCATCAATCTGTTTCGAATTCTGATGATCTACCTGAAGCCAATCGTTCCGCAGATGGCGCAGAACGCTGAAGCCTTTTTGAACGTACAACCCCTCACCTGGAGCGATCTCGATTCCGCGTTGCTCGATC
>JAYGEV010000029.1:0-9179 GCA_046582225.1 Pseudomonadales bacterium | reverse complement strand
TCGACGTCGACGGGGATCTGTTCGCTTCCGCGTCAAACGAAGATGTACTCAGTTTGTTCCCGGAGCTATTACTCGATGGCGGTGAGGAGCTGACCGGTAACGACTCCCAGACCGGATCGCTGAGTATTTTGGATACGTCAGTCGTCACCGCGCTGCGCACCACGATCGGCAACAACGGGTTGCTGGATGGTGACGGAATGCTGGTGAGCGACACCGTCACGATCGGGACGGGCGGCACTTTGAACATGACCGGCAAGATTGTGGGCAATGTCGTCAACAAGGGTGGCATCGTCGGCGGCGGGCTTACCGTTACCGGTGACTACACCCAGCAGGACGGCATACTCCAGCTTGCGCTGGCGGGGGCCGGAGCGGGTGAGTTCGATGTACTCGACGTCAGCGGCGACATCGACCTGCTGGGTGGGTCGCTGGATCTCGATTTTGTCGACGGCTTCACGGCCCAGGAGGCCGAGGGGCTGGCGCTGTTTCGAGCCGGCGGCGACCTGACCATCGATGAGACGGTCGGGTTCAACATCAGCTCGGGCCAACCCGCGTTCACGATTGTTCTGGCGGAGATATTCGAAAACCAGGGCGAGGGCGAAGTCCAACTGGGTACCTTCGCGCTCCTGGAGAGGGATCTCGCCGATATCATTCCGCCGGCCGATCTGACCGACAACAAAGGATCGCTGGTTGCGGCGTTGGACGATATCTGCGTCGCCCCGACTGGCGACCAGAGCGCGGATCAGGCGGATCTGCAGCAGGTGTGTTCGGACATCCGCAATGCCGGCAACACGCCAGAGCAGGTTCTGGCTGCACTGAGTGCGATTGACACCGAAGAGTCCACGCAGACGACCGATGCCGTATTGCTGTTTACGATCCCCCAGCACGGTAATCTGTCTCAGCGCATCAACGGCATCCGAGCCGGTGCGAGCCCGTTCGACTTCTCCGGCCTCAACCTGGTTTATGACAATCATCAGATTGCCGGCGCGGATCTTGAACGCCTGGCGAAAGGCCTGATTGGTCTGGCCGCAGGGGATGCCGACGAATTTGCCAAGTGGGGCATGTTCGGCAACGGCAACATCAACTTCGGCGACAACGATGCCACCGACAACGGCGGTGGGTTCGACTACGACACCATCTCGATCACGCTGGGGGCGGACTATCGGGCCCGCGACAATCTGGTGTTCGGCGGTACCGTCAGCTACAGCAATGTCGAGGCAGACTTCAATGAAGGCGGCGGCATGGACCTGGACTCATGGGCCGGTTCTTTGTTCGGAACGTTCTTTCTGAAGGACAGATATTATTTCGATCTGCTCGGCACCTATGGAAAGAATGATATCGAGGTTGTCCGGCACATCGTCTACGAGACTGCGATGGGCAGCATCGACCGTCGGGCGTTGTCCGATACCGAGGGCGAGCAGTACTCCTTCAGCTTTGGCACCGGTTACGACTTCACGCCGGGGGCGTGGGTCGTCGGACCTCACGCCGGTGCGAACTACTCGGAGCTGAAAACCGACAGCTACACCGAGACAGGCGCGCAGGGGTTGAACCTGAGCGTGAACAGTCAGACGGCGACCTCGTTTACCACCAACTTGGGTTTTCAAGTATCTCGCACGTTCACCCCGCACTGGGGTGTGCTCATCCCGTACGTCAGGGCTGACTGGGTGCACGAGTTCGAAGACGATGCAGGGATCGTTGAAGTAGGATTCGCGAACGATCCACTGCTAAACGATCCGACCGATTCGACCCAACCGATCCTGGTTTCAATCGACGGGCGAGACCAGAACTACTTCGTGATGTCGGCCGGGTTTTCGGTGCAACTGATCCGCGGTATCTCAGGGTTTTTGAACTACCGTACCACCCAGGGGCTGAAGGATCTCAGCCTCACAGACATCACCGGCGGGATACGCTTCGAGCGCAACTGGTAACAGTAAGGAGTCTCTAACGGTGCGCTCAAGGTGTTTGTTTATAGTGCATGAAGCGAAGATGATCGGGACCGCGCGTTCGTAATGAAACCTCGTGATCAGTTTGACCCAGACAAAACGGTGCTGTCCGGACAGCAGGGCGAAGACGATGAGACCATCGTCAACCCGCCGATGTTCACGCCGGCTGATCCGACTCCCGCTGCAGGCGGCGAGGAGTTGGCCATCGGTACCGTGGTCAAGGATCGGTTCGTCATTGAGGGGGTCGTCGGCAGAGGTGGCATGGGCGTGGTGTACCTGGCTAAAGACCTCCGCAAAGAAGAAGCACATGATCGCGACCCTTACGTCGCTTTCAAGGTGCTCAACGATGAGTACCGGCTGAACCCGGCGATGGTAATCGCGCTTCAACGCGAAGCACGCAAGGCCCAGTCTTTAGCGCACCCTGCAATCACGACCGTCTATGACTTCGATCGTGATGCGGACATGGTGTACATCACCATGGAGATGCTCGACGGCCAGCCGCTCGATGACGTCATCGCTGATCACCCAGAAGGCATGCCCAAGAAGGAAGTGTTCTCACTGGTACGCGGATTGTGTCTTGGGCTCGCTTATGCCCATAACAAGAACATCATTCACTCAGATTTCAAACCCGGCAACGTGTTTCGGACCTCCGACGATCGCGTGAAAATTCTCGACTTCGGCATTGCCAGGGCCGCGCCAATGGCGGAAACCGAAGACTCGGTGGTGACCCGTTTCGACGCGGGCGATCTTGGTGCGCTGACTCCTGCCTACGCAGCTACCGAAATGTGGGCGGGCGCGGACCCGCATCCCAGTGATGATGTGTACGCACTTGCGCTTGTCACCTACGAACTGCTAACCGGGCACCATCCTTTTCATGGGTCGTCGGCTCTTCAGGCCAAAGCCAACGGCTTGAAGCCAGCGCCCATTGCGCATTTGAAACGTCGAGAATGGCGGGCGATTCAACACGGCCTGGCGTTCGATCGCAAAGATCGCACCGCCCACGCAGCCGAATTCCTGAGGGAACTCGAGGGCGTTCCAAAGTTGCGTGCGTTCCTGGGCGCGACCGCGGTGGCACTGGTGTTATCTCTTTCCTATGTTACGTTTCAGGAATATCAGAACATCGCGGCACTCATGCCTGATGTTGCGTTTGAGGATTTGCCGGTCGAGGACCAGCGCTCGATCACTGCGTTGCTCAATGATGCGCGAACGCTGGAGGGCTTCGGCGACCTGTCATCTGCATTGGAGTTCTATGTGAAGGCGTATCGTGCCCATCCCCGGAATTCGGAAGCAGTCGACGGAATTACGCATCTCGCCGTGACATTGTCAGAAGCTGCCTTGTCGAGTGGTCGCCCGGACGACTTCGACGCGGTTAAAGCCAACATCGAGGCAATTATGAACATCGATGACTATCTTGCTAAAAACGAAATTCTTGTAGAAAGCCGTGATGCAATCATCGAAATCCAATAGCGTGGTCTTTCCCAAAAGATTTTTTTTCGCGCTCATGTGCGTAGCCGCATTTGGCAATGCGTACGGTGCCGGGAACAACAAAGTGGCAGACAAAGCCTTCGAAGGCCAGATCGCAATCGCGGATCTGCATGTCGTGGACTGCCTTCTACCTGGCCAGGTGCGACAACTTGGGAAACGAATGTTCCTCACGGCTCGACGGCCGATCCGAACTACGGCGGCGAACTGTCGTTTGCGCGGTGGAGAATACGTAGCCTGGGATCGCGCAAACTACGCTTCGGCTTTGAAGGTCTGGATGCCGTCGGCTGAAGGCGGGGATGCCGATGCTCAAACCAGTGTGGGTGAGATATTCGAGCGCGGCCTGGGCGGTGAACCAAACTACGAGGCGGCGCTGATCTGGTACCGCAAGGCGGCAGACAAGGGTAACGCACGTGCGCAGTTCAACCTTGGCACGCTCTACGAGCAGGGGTTGGGGGTTCCGAAGAGTCAGCTCGAAGCGCTCAACTGGTACCGGCAGGCATGGGGCTTGAGCTCGGACAGCGTCATTTTTTCTTCGGCCGCCCGTCGTGAGCAGGAAGCTTTGAGACTCGAGCTGCAGAAACAGCTCGGCGAGAAAGAACAGCAACTCGATGTGTTGACCCGCAGGTTGCGCGAGCTCGACGAGCAACAATCCCAGCGCGCGAAAGACCAAGCCGCCGCACAGGCAGAATCTGCCGAAGTGGCGCAGGCCCAAGCAGCTCAGCGGGCCCAGGTGGAGATCGATACGCTCAAGACATTGGTGGCGACTCTGCGGCAACAACACAGTGAGCAACGCTCCGAGCTGGCCAGCATGGCGCCGGCAGGCCCGTTGACGCGGGAACCGTCGCCAGCTCCGGAGAAACCCATTGCTACTGGCGGAGTGGAGCGGTGGGTCAATGATGTCAATCTTGGCCGCTTCTATGCACTGTTGATCGCCAATTCGGACTATCAGGAACTGGAGAATCTGCGGACCCCGATCAATGACGTCCAGCGGGCCCGGGAGATTCTCGAGGACAAGTATGGCTTTGAGGTGTTCGTGGTCGAGAACGGCGACAACATCGCGATCATGAAAGCGATCAACGACATCGACGAGGTGCTCGGCGAGACCGACAATCTGCTGCTGTTTTTTGCCGGCCGCGGGACGCGGCTGGAAGTCGGCGAAAACGAAATCGGATACTGGCTGCCTTCCAACGCCGAGCGTCCACCACGGGACACCTACTGGGTCCCTAATGAGTTCGTCACCGGCCATCTGTCGCGGCTGAAAGCTCGACACATCCTGGTGGTGGCGGATTCGTGTTATGCCGGTCTGCTGTCAACCGAGCCGAGTTACCTGTTGATTGGTGACAAGATTCCCGACTACTCGAACGTGGAATTCATGCGGTTCAAGAATGCTAAACGAGCACGTCTGTTGCTGTCATCCGGTGGCGATAGCCCGGTGCTGAGTGCCAGAGGCGATGGACACTCGGTGTTCGCACGTGCATTTCTCGATGAGCTGGAACGCAATAACGAAGTGATGGCAGCTCCCCAGCTGTTCCTGAAGCTGCGCGATCGTGTCCGTGTGGAAGCTGCCGAAGTCAAATTTGAGCAAAATCCCGAGTTCAAGGTCATCAAAACCACGGGACACGAAGCGGGCGGCTTCTTCTTCGTGCCGAGTTCCCTGCGCTAAACACGGCACTACCGGGCTGGTTTTTCCCACGATGTGACGAGGGTAGGCCACGCGTTGACCCAGCAGCAGCGATGGTCAAATCCCTCCATACGCTCGATCCGGATATGTTCTGACTCCGGAAACCGAGAGCGATATGACTCCGCGGAGGATGCGTCAACCACCTTGTCCGCTAATCCCACGAAGTGAATCTGAGGTACGTCGACAAGCCCTGACCAGTGATCCGCTGGATTGAGGGAACCCGTTAAGGGACTCAGGTGCTTGGCGTTGGTCCACTGCTGGTGATCCAGCGGGCTGGCGACGGTGACAAGTTGGTCGACGTCTGCTCGCCGAGCGGCTACCAGCGCGGCAACGGCGCCACCGCCTGAATATCCGACGAGGGTGAGGCGTCGTGCGGGTCGGCGGGATTTGAGCATCGAAACCGCCTGATCGGTAGCGTCGACGACGGCTTTGGAGAACCTCTCCCGGGTCCATATTGCGATTCCGCAACCGCGTTGTTCCGCGACCGTCACGTACTGACAAGGTCGCGCCAGGTACGCTACGTTCCCCCCTGGGTGGGCTAGAGCAAGTTTCAGACCTGCCGGACTTCGCGGCGTGGGATTGGACGAAGGTCGACGGCGCGTGGCCCATGCATTTCCGTCACCTTCGATGAAGATCGTCAGCTGATCCGAACCACGCGTCGGTGCAAGCCATGCGGCAAGAACGAAGGGTCCGGTGACAAGAGTAGCATGTTGCCATCCGCGCGCAGCGGCGAGTTCATCCGCCAGCGCGCGCCGCTCGGTCAGACTTGGCGTGCTGCATCCGCTCAGGAGCAGCGCGAACAAGACTGGGAGAGTTTTCCAGATTCGGTACTTTCCTGTAAAAACGCCGCTTCGAGTACGAATGCTGTACTACGGACCCACTTGCGAAATATACCACGTGCGGCAATAGGGACAATGTGGACGGGATCGCGAAGCGTAGGCCGGTCAGGGCGGTTTCATCGATTGCTTTTCAGTGAATATGGTCGGGACGGCAAGATTCGAACTTGCGACCACTTGACCCCCAGTCAAGTGCGCTACCAGACTGCGCTACGCCCCGACGGCGCCCATTTTGCCTGCACCGGCTACGTGCGACAGCTCACGGGCACTGCCCGCAGGGCGCGCCATAATACCCGATGAAATTTGGGGGCGAAAGCTCAGCGATCATGACTACAGACATTCGACCGAACCCAACCGACCGTGCGTTGACCGGGGACGAACTGCGTGGATTGTTCCTCGGTCGCCGCGGCGTAAGCCTGGCCGCCCTGCTGGTCGTTAATTTGATTCCGGTTCTCGGTGTCTTTCTTTGGCAGTGGGATGTGGGATCACTGGTGATCCTGTACTGGTCCGAGAACATCATCATCGGCTTCTATACGCTTGTGAAGATGGTCGCCAGGAGCCCGATTGGTGGCTTCTTCATGGGGATATTTTTCCTGATCCATTACGGTGGGTTTTGTGCAGTACACGGGCTGTTTGTGCTGGCGTTGACCATGGATGAAGTTCCCCCATTCCTGGAGGGCGTACCCTGGCCTCTGTTCCTTGTCTTTGTGCAACTGCTGATTGAGGTGATTGGCAACGTGCTCGCAATCGCGCCGCCGGAATGGATCGCCGGGTTTGTGGGCTTGTTTGTCAGTCATGGCATCTCGCTGTTCGTTAACTACTACCGTGGCGGTGAGTATCAGGGACAAACCACCAAGGATCTGATGAGTGCGCCGTATAAGCGCATCGTAATCCTGCACCTTGCGATCATTGCAGGCGGATTCGGCGTGATGGCGCTCGGCTCTTCAGTACCGCTGTTGCTTTTGCTCGTCGCGCTTAAGCTGGGACTCGACGTCTGGTTACACCTGGGCGAGCGGCGCCGATCCGGGGCGTGAAACGCGCCCCGAAGGGGAGAGGATCAGGAGCCTTTGAATTCGGCTTTGCGCTTCTCCATGAAGGCGGCCATCCCTTCGCGAAAATCCTCCGAGCGAAGCAGTGGCAACAGCTGCAGGTAGACGTGGTGCACGTGGTCGTTGAAGGTTTCGTTCATGCCCATTCGCATCATGCGTTTTGAAGCTTGTACCGCCAGGGGTGCGTTGCCGGCGATCTCAACACCGAGGGCATGTGCCACGGTGGCGATCTCATCGGCCGGGACGACCTTTGAAACCAGACCCAGCGACTCGCACTCATCTGCCAGCAGGGTTCGCCCGGTGAAGATCAGCTCAGCCGCCTTTGACCAGCCGATCAGCCGCGGCAGGATCCAGGTACCACCGGATTCAGGGACCACGCCACGGGCCGTGAAGGCTGCTGCGAGCTTGGCTGAATCGGCCATGATCCGGATGTCGCAGCCAAGCGCCAGATCCATACCGTAGCCGGCGGCGGAGCCGTTCAACGCGCAGATCGTTGGGGTGTCGAGGTTGTGCAGAACCGTTGGCGGCGCGTTGCGAAGATCGAAGTTGGCCGCTGCAGAGTTCGCAGAAGAGCCGCTGTCGGCGATGCCGCCGCCTCTCAGGTCCAGGCCGGCGCAGAAAAATCGTCCGCTGCCGGTGATGACGATGGCGCGGATCTCGGGATCGTCGTTGGCCTCCAGCAGATACCGGGACAGCGCGGCGAGCATGGGGCCGGAGATGGTGTTCTGCAGTTCCGCTCTGTTGAAGGTGATGGTGGCGACCTGATCGCTCACCTCGTACAGGACTTCCTCGGTCTGGACCTCGTTGGCGCGTGTCGCCATGAATGTGCTCCCCGGATGAATGAGTTGAACGGCGAAAACTACGCGTTCAGGCGGAGTCTCGCAACTACCGATTTTGCGCGCACGGCAGCTGTCGTTTCACGTATCGCGGATGGCGAATTGTGAGAAATCCAACTAGATTTAATAAAACGGGTTGAGTGAGTTTTACGTCACACCAGAAGGACCAGGGGTTGGTCGATCTTCTCGAGATCTATCACGCGCGGCACTTACGTGACGATATTTTGACTCAATTGCGGCGGCTGCGAATGGAGAACCCGCTCGACGCGTTTCACGATTATGGCCGCAAGCGAGAGATACGCGGCTACTACGAAGCTGCGCTGCTGACCATGGCTGAATTGTTGCGAACGCTTGGCGACGAGGTTCCTCGCCTCTAGAGCGCCTATTCTAGCTGCCCGCTCCGGGGGGCAGTTTCACCTCCGAGATATCGTATCCGGCTTCTGCGGGAATGCTCAGATAGGTCCCATCGGGACGTTCTTCGATCCGCGGCAGAACCGATACTGCCGGGTTCTTGGCGGCGGCCGCGATAGCCGCTTCGCAGGTGTCGCTGGCGGCTAGCTTTGCGATGTTTCGCAGCGTTGGAAAAATGATGGTTCGTTTGCCACTTTCGCCTTCGGCGAACGCGTCCGCGGGCCGAATCCACACTGAATCTACCGATTCGTGCCCATCATGCATGGCCAGATGATCCGCCGGCGCGAGCGCCAGAAAGAAATGCGTGTCGAATCGCCTGGGCAGGTTCTCAGGCGTAATCCAGTGAGCGAAGTGGGTGAGAGTGTCGCAGGCCAGACGCAGGTTTTCGCCCTGCAGGAACTCCAGTATCGTGAGTTCTCCGTTTTGAAGCGCTAAGCGCAAGGGCTCCAGCGTCGCCAGGCGTTGACCGCTCACTATCTCTGAGTCACCCGCACTGCGGGCCAGCAGAATACCGCACTCTTCGAATGCTTCGCGGATAGCGGCCACCTGAATGGCTCTTTGGTCCGGGTCGGGATCCGATCCGTCCAGGTGTTCAGTCAGGCGCGGATCGAAGTCCGCCGGATCTGCTTTACCGCCGGGGAACACCAGCGCTCCAGACGCAAAATCGATCTCGTGGTGGCGTACCACCATGAAAACTTCCATGCCACCGACGCCGTCGCGCAACATCAGGATCGTTGCAGAGGGTACAGCCTGGGCAGGCGTGTCCCCGCTTTCTTTGTCGTCGCCGTGTTTGCTCACGAGATGGTTCTCAGCGACCGGCTACGTCACTGATGAAGCGATCCAGAGTGGCGATTTTCTGCTCTGGGCCGCCGAGGGTGAAATCGGGCACGATGAGTTCGTCCACGCCGATAGCCTCGAGTTCGGTTACGACTTCGCGCACC
>JAYGEV010000016.1:0-12306 GCA_046582225.1 Pseudomonadales bacterium | reverse complement strand
TCAACCGGCACCTGCAGGTTCCCATCGAATACGACGACCGCCTCAAGGAGTGGGATTGCGGCGACTGGAGCGGACAAATGTATGCCGATGTCAAAACCCGGTGGGCGAAGGAGTGGGCGGCACTTGAAGCAGACCGATTCCACTATCGAGGACCGAACTGCGAAAACTACCCCGACATGATTCGTCGCTCGACGCCGTTTCTCGATGAGATCAGAGCCCATCCGGCCCGCAACATCGCCATCGTCTCGCACGGCATGATTGGCCGAGTCATGGTCGCCACGTTGCTGGGCTACGATGAAGCTCAGACGCTGAGCTTCCACCAGGGCAATGACGTGGTATTCCGGGTTACGCTGCGCGACGACCTGGTGGCGGTGGATCACTATGTTGACGGCGAGGGGCCGTTTGAAGGCGTCGACATCCACGCCTGACGGGCGGCCGCCTACTCGAGCTGTGGAAGGTCGGGATCGCGAATCTCGTAGATTTCGATGACGTTACCGAACGGGTCTCTGCCGTAGATTGCGGAGAAGGTTCCGAAGTCCACCGGTTCGCCGACAAACTCCATGCCGGCGGCACGCATCCGGTCGTATTCCTGTTGGATATCGGTCACCTGCAGCGCGAAGTGCGGGTAGCCGTAGTCGCTCGGTCGTTGCCGGTGATCTTCCGGTGCCGGGTTGCTGTATTGCCACAGTTCAATATAGGCGTTGGGCGCCTTGAGCATGGCCACCTCGGCGCGAATGTCGTCCAGGCCGATCGTGCGATTGGCAGGTTCGTTGTCGCTGATCTGCCCCTGGGACATGACCTCGAATCCGAGCACGTCCCGGTAGAATTCGAGGCCTTTCTGAAAGTCCGGCACGCCGATAGCCACGTGATGAATCCCCACAATCATCGTAATTTCTCCTAACAAGCGACGAATCCTGTGATATTAACGCCGGAACCCGCACGAATGTATAGTGGGCGCAGGCAATGAGATGAAGGGCCACTCGATGCAGGCAAGACAACCCGCTGGTTGCCCGTACAAAACCGCGGCTGAAATCGATTTTATGGATCCGCTGGTTCAGGAGAACTGGTTCGACGCCTATGACGTGATTCGCGCCGAGTCCCCCGTGTACTACATGCCCCAGATCGGCATGTACGTGCTTACCCGCTACGATGATATCGAGTACGTGCTGAGGCGCCCGATCGAGTTCACCGCCGGACCGGATACCGGCGAGGCTGAACCGCTGCTCAAGTTTCCGGAATCCCTGGCCCTGTACGCCGAAAACGGCTGGCGGCGTTACACTCCGCTCGGCGAAAATCTACCCAAGCACGCTCACTACCGAGCGCTGGTCGAACCGGCGCTCACGGCATCGGCCATCAGAGCGCGCGAAGGGTTCGTGCGCGCAACCATCAACGAGCTGATCGATGACTGGATCGACCAGGGTGAAGTCGATTTTATGGAGCGCTTTGCGGTCCCGCTGCCGATGATGGTCATCGCAGAGCTGCTCGGTTTTCCTCGAATGGACCTGCCACAGCTCAAGGAGTGGTCCTCCGCGTGGGTTTTACCTTTCTCCAGAGGACTCAGCCTTGAGCAGGAAACCGAGGCGGTCAACAAGCACATTGAGCTGCAGCATTACATTTTCGAAACCATGCAGGACAAACGAAAAAATCCTCAGGACGACATCATCACCCGCCTTACCAAAATCGAGATGGAGGATGTTGAGCTTGGCAGGAAGCGACCGCTGACCGATACCGAGATTATTGGAATTACCGATCACCTGCTCATTGGCGGGAACGAAACCACCGCGTTTGCGATCTCTAACGGGTTGTGGCTGTTGTTTCGAAACCCGGAGGTATATCGCGAGCTGCAGGCAGATCGTTCGAAGATCAAAGGTTTCGTCGAAGAGACATTGCGCATTGAGTCGCCCACCCAGGGTCTTTATCGCTTTGTGACCGAAGACACCGAGATCGGTGGCGTGCAGGTTCCCAAGGGCGCCACGCTAAGCATTCGTTATGGCGCGGGCAATCGCGACCCTGAACGGTTTCCGAATCCGGCGAAACCGGAGCTCGAACGTAAGAACGCGGGCCGACATCTGGCGTTTGGAATCGGCGAGCACGTCTGTCCGGGTGCAACCTTGAGTCGACTGGAGCAGAACTGGGCCTGGGAGGTTCTGCTCGAGCGCACGCGCAATATCCGACCGGCGCCGGAGAACGACTACACCCATCTCGGTGGCATGTGGGTGCGCGCGCTCAACTCGATTCACATGCAGTTTGACAAGGTAGCGTAATCCAGCGGGAGAAGAGCATGGCCGAAGCGATCAGCAACATCGTTACGCTCGACGGGAGCAACGACAACGACCTGCGTGGCGATCCGATCACGGGCGATCGTTATTACTCCCCGGAGTTCGCACAGCTCGAATGGGATCATATGTGGACTCGCGTCTGGCATGTGGCCGGTCGGGCGAACGAGTTACCGGAACCCGGCGACTACATCGTCCACGACTTCATGCACGAGTCGGTGATGGTGGTGCGGCAGGACGATGGCTCGCTGCGCGCGTTCTACAACGTGTGCCGTCACCGTGGATCGCGTCTGGTCTGGAACACGGGACACAGCAACGCCTTTCATTGTCCGTATCACGGCTGGGTGTGGGGTCGTGACGGCGTGCTTGAGGACCTGCCGGACGCCGATGACTTTCCCCAGGGCAACCCAAAAGGTGAGCGCACGCTGAAGGAACTCAGGTGTGACACTTGGGCCGGATTCGTGTGGTACACCATGGACGCGCAGGCACCGCCGCTGCTCGAGTATCTGCATCCGATTCCCGATCTGTACAAGAACTTTCCCGCTGAGAACCTGGTGCGGGTCGGCTGGATGCAGATCGACCTGGAATCGAACTGGAAGTTTGCCTCGGACAACTTCAGTGAGTCCTATCACACCCGTACCGCGCACCCCCAGGTGGCTCCATGGATCGATCAGGATTATTGGACCTCGCGTCACGAGATGTTCCCGAACGGTCATGGCCGAATCGTGCAGCCAGGCCGACCGTCGTTGCGCGATCGAGTGCCGCAAGGAGAGCCGCATCCGTGGGATCCGACGTTGCGGGAATGGGACATAGACCCCGACGCGTATCCAGACTACGAAACCAAGGTGATGCAGGGCTGGCTCGACCTGAAGGCCCAGAAACGTAAACTTTGGCGCGAACGTGGTTATGTTCACTACCAACACCTCAACGACGAGGAACTCACCGACAGCCCGCACAATGTGCTGTTCCCGAATGTCACGATATCGGTGTTGGCGGATCAGTGGATTTTCTTTCGCACCGAGCCGCACCGCGACGACCCCAACAAGTGCACGTTCGACCTGTGGTGCCTGGTATTTCCAGTTGATGGGGTGGATGAGTTTGACACCATGTCAGGCCCACGACCGGTGCGAGAAGCCGAGTTCGAACACCGTGTATTCGATGGCGGCCGCGGGCTTGCCGACATGGCCGGGCAGATCGTCTTTCAGGACATGATGCTCGCCGAGGGTCAGCAGCGCGGCTTGCGCTCGCGCGGTTATGACGATGCCTATCTTGCGGGTCAGGAGACGCGGGTACGGCGTTTCCACGAAGTGCTCAACGACTACATTGAGGGGCGCCGTTAGATTTGGCTCGGGTGAAGTTGTGAAAGTTGGCGTACTGCAATTCTTCAGCTGGCCAGGTCGCCGAGGTGACCTCGCGCAAGTCTACGAGCGGGCGATCGAGCGGGTGAAGATCATGGATCAGAACGGCTACGATGCGGTTTGGATTGCAGAACACCATTTCAGCACCTACAGCGTCTGCCCCTCGGTCCACATGATGGGCACACATTTTGCGGCGAACACCAGAAACTTGAGGATCGGCACCGGGGTGTCGCTGGCGGCGTTCTATGATCCGCTTCGTCTCGCAGAAGAGGTTGCGCTGCTCGACGTTCTTTCGGGCGGGCGGGTGAACTGGGGTGCGGGCAGTGGCTTTGATCCCACCGAGTTCAGGGCGTTTGGCGTGGATCGTGATGATAAGTATCCGCAATTCCGGGAAAACGTCGACATCGTTCTCAATGCGTGGAAACAACAGAAGTTGAATTACCGCGGAGAGTTTCACGATTACGAAGACATAGAGGTATTGCCCAAACCGTTGCAGGATCCGATACCGGTGTGGATGGCGGCTTCATCCAGGCACGCGATCGACTGGGCCGCCAGCAAGGGGTTCTCGATCCTGATGGACCCGCATTCCTCCATGCAGCAGATTTTGAGCAAGCGCGAGAAATACGACAGCGCGCTGCGGGAAAATGGCTACGATCCCGAGCACCGGGACATTCCGGTTGCGCGGTTGCTCGCTGTCGCACCGAACGATGAACAAGCCAGACGCGTGGCTGAATCCGGGGCACGCTGGACGACCTCGAGCTACGCCATTGACCGAAACACGGCGCCCGGCGAGCGGGCAAAAATCGACCCCACCCAGCGCTACGTGGACGATGTGATCTTGTGGGGCTGCCCTGAGAAAGTGGCGGACCTGCTGCTGGAGTATGAACAGGAAAAACAGCTGGGCTACCTGCTTTGCGCGCCGCTGAGCAATCAGACATTTCAACTGTTCAACGACGAGGTGCTGCCGCGCGTGATCTAATGGTCACGAGTCCGCATGAAATCGCGGGCGCATGAAATGAGGCCAGGGTAATCGTTACGCAATCAATCGAACATGTCGACGCCATCATCATCGGTGCTGGAATTTCCGGCCTGTACCAGTTACATCGGCTCAGAGAGCTTGGACTTTCGGTTCGGGTATTCGAAGCCGGCGGTGGAATAGGTGGAACCTGGTACTGGAACCGCTACCCGGGCGCGCGTTTTGATTCGGAGAGCTACAGTTACGGCTATTCGTTCTCCGAAGAGGTTCTGCGCGAATGGAACTGGAGCGAACATTTTGCCGCGCAGCCGGAAACCCTGCGATATCTCAATTTCGTTGCAGACAAATTCGACCTGCGCAAAGACATCCGTTTCGATAGCCGCGTCGCGGCGGCTTCCTATGATGAAGCCGACATATGCTGGGAGGTAGAGATAGAGGATGGTTACCGCGCGCGTGGGCAGTTTCTGATCACCGCGATCGGTCCGATTTCTGCGCCAACGATGCCGAGTATCGAGGGCACAGACCAATTCCAGGGCGAGTCCTTTCACACCGCCCAGTGGCCACACGATCCCGTGGACTTCGCCGACAAACGGGTGGCGGTGATCGGTACCGGGGCCACCGGGGTTCAGGTGATCCAGGAAGTTGCGAAAACCGCTGGCCATCTCACCGTATTTCAACGAACGCCGAACTATTGCGCGCCGCTGCGCAACGGTCCGATCGACGACCAAGCGCAGCGCAAGATTAAGGCAAGCTATCCGCAAATTTTCGCGAAGTGCAGAGAGACTCACGGCAGCTTTTTGCACGGTGCGGATCCTCGCAACGCGATGGAGGTGTCTCCAGACGAACGCGAAGCGTTATACGAAAAGCTGTACGGCGAACCCGGTTTTGGAATCTGGATGGGAAATTTCCGCGACATACTCGTTGATCAGGAGGCCAACGACACCATCAGCGATTTCATACGTAAGAAGATTCGCGAGCGGGTCAACGACCCCGAGGTTGCGGAAAAACTGACCCCAAGGAACCATGGCTTCGGTACCCGGCGTGTCCCCCTGGAGACTCGTTATTATGAGGCGTACAACCAGGACAACGTGCTGCTGGTTGATGTTCACGAGACGCCCATCGAACGGATAACCGCGAGCGGAATCAAAACCCGTGCGGCTGAACATATCTTCGACATCATCATTTATGCGACGGGATTTGACGCAGTTACCGGGTCGTTCGACCGTATCGATATTCGTGGATCGCATGGTCAGCGTTTGCAGGACAAGTGGACGCACGGCCCCAGAACGTATCTGGGTCTACAAACCGCGGGCTTTCCCAACTTTCTTACGCTGGTCGGTCCACACAACGGTGCGACCTTTTGCAACATTCCGCGCTGTATCGAACAGAATGTGGGATGGGTGACCGAGCTGATCCGATTCATGCAGGGCAACGGATACAAATGCGTTGTGCCCAGCGTAGAAGCCGAGGATGCTTGGACAGAGCATGTATACGAATCGGCGGAAGGCATGCTCTTTTCGAAGGTCGATTCCTGGTTCATGGGTATAAACAGCAACCTGCCCGGCAAGCAGACGCGTACGTTCCTGCTTTATGCCGGGGGCGGTCCAGCATACCGTGAGCGGTGTGACGAAGTGGCCGCCAACGGCTATGAGGGATTCGTGCTGCACTAACCTGTTGGTGATCACTGAAAGGGAGACGGATAGATGAAAATAGAACCGCTAAAGGGGTGGTTCCGCTACACGGAACTGATGGACCAGCAATCGGATCCACGCGGGAAGGCCATGCTCGACAACATGCGCCATCACCTGAAGTACGAATGCCTGGGCAATCCCGAGATATTCGCAACGATGGTGCCTGACCCGGAGTACCGTTTTTACGGCAGCTTTGACAACTCTGTTCTGAAAGGCATGCCCGAGATTAAGAACTTTTACCAGAACATCTGGGACGGTCGCACCAGCCTGGTGGAACTCAAGATCCACCGCTGCGCGGTAGCCGATTGGGGGGTCGCTTGCGATGGCGAATGGTATCAACAGGTCCCTGGCGAAACTCTCATCGCGGGTGGTCAGGATGTGTCAGATCCTGATGCCTGGTATCTGTCGCACGCACACCTGTCCTGGTTCTTCCCGTTCCGCGAGGTCGATGGCGCCATGTTGCTCGAAGGCGAGATCTGCTATATCGACGACGCCGGAAGTACGCTGGAGGTAATTGGCGCAGGCGACGTGCTAAGCGTGGACGAAGCCAGTGCATCATGGGCGGCGCTTTAGCAAAGGAAGGGAGCGGCCATGGCGAAACCGTTCACCTACGACGACGTCAGTCGTTATACGCTCGACGATGACGATGAACGCGCGCTGATCGAAGCACAGAACGAGTGCACGTTCATGTGGAGCACAAAGGACGGATGGCCGGTGGGCGTAATTATGTCGTACGTGTTCAAAGACGAATGCTTCTGGCTCAGCGTGTCATCGCTGAGGGTGCGGGTACAGGCCGTACAGCGCGACCCGCGAGCTTCCATTTCGATCACCAGCAAAGGAAGTTCGCTGCCTACGGGATTGAGCCTGACCTACAAAGGCATGTGTGAGGTGTTCAAGGACCAGCAGACGATCGATTGGTTTCTGCCAGCGCTCGCGAAACAGCTTCGGCTGAAAGGTGAAGAGGCACAACGCGTTTTCGTTGAACTCAACAACACCGACAGTCGTCGAGTGGTGAGGTTTACGCCCACCAAGAAAATTGGCTTCGACGGTCGCAAGATGGGCCAGGCAACCATCGATGCGGTAGGCTCAAATGTGCTCGGGACCAAGCGGTGAGACGAAGTCAGGTGATGTTGAAATTTGTGCCGATCACGACCAGCCCGAGTGTGCGTGCCAGTCCCTGAGAGGCGAGGTTGTCCCACGATGTGGAGTAGAAAGGCGCGGCGCCCATTGCTCCGACCGCCGATGCCCACGCTGACACCGCCCGGGTCGCGTGGCCCCGTCGACGATACTCGGATTGCGTTTCCACGCCGGCTTCGTGAGCGGCGGTAGTAATTCTCGCGCTGGTGCACAGTGAAACGGCGCGTCCATCTTCGATAACGGCGACGAACGGCTGCCTGTGCGCGACGTCCGGCAACCACTCATCGAGGCCGCCGCAAAGCAGTTCAGCGTTGTCTTGATTGATGGCGATGACGCTGACGTGCGGCCGCATGGCCGCATCGGGAAATCGAAACGCCGGCCCTGACCACACTGACTCGATTTGTGCGTGCTCCGCAAGCAAGCGGACGTAGTGCTCCTGATGTGCGGGCGCAGCCATCGGATTGCGCAGTGGCGGTTCCGTTTCGCAGAGACTGGAGATTTCCTGCGCGAGTTCGTCGGCAACGTCGAATCGAAATCGCCAGATGTTGCCGGTAGCGGTTCGCCCAAGGTAGAAACGTGGCGCGTGGCCTCCATCCCACTGATTGATGGCCGTCATGCGCGAATGTTCGTCGGAAACGTACATCGCCTGGACGCGCAAGCGCACTAATTCCAGATAGTCAGGAGCGTGATCGTTCACGCCTCGGCGAGTATGAAGTATCTACCCTCGGATTGAGTTGCATCCGGTCGATAGACATACATTTTTCCTGGCGCCATCGACTCTTCGTAAAGCACTTCTTCTTTTCCGTTGGCCGTCACCGCCACCGCGTAATTGTCTGCTCCGGGCAGGTAGAACTTCGCGTAACCCTGACGATTCGTTCGGGATTGATTCAATCCTGCGATCAGTACCTGCGCGTGGGGGACCGGCTTGTCGTTGAGGTCGAGCACCAGCAGCGTGGCGGTCTGGCCTGGGGAGAAGTGAACGGCCAAAAACTGTTTCAACCAACCCGCACGCCCGGGGACCACTCCCTTGGGCATGTTGTCCAGGACATCCTTTTCGTAGCCCACTTGCTTTGGTGTTTTCCAGGCGGGACCGTACTTGTAGCGCAGGTATTCCTCGGGCGGACTCGGAACCAGATATGTATCACCAAGAAAGTCAACGTCGCTCAATTCGGTGAACAGGCTGATCGGGAATGGAACCCCCGGGTAGTGAGCAATGGTGCCCTTGACCACCCGGTAGCACTGCCAGTCGATTCTGATTCGGTATTTGAAAATCTTGACCGCGGTATACAGCCCCTCCTCGAGAACCTCGACGTAGCACCCATTTTCACGGAACGACTCCACGGTGGGCCCAATTAGGCTTTCGGTGAAGCCGTGCATGTCGATGATCGAACCGAGGTCCAGGTCGTCGTCCCAGGGGATCAGCGCGTGATCTCTAACTGCACCCAGACATGTCCCCTGCCGAAGGAAGAAGGCCACGCCGTGTTTGTCGAATATCTGTTTCGATTCGCGCAACAAACGCTCGCCGTCCCGCACGTTCATGGGTGGGATGGTTCGTTCCAGTTGGTCCATGAGCGCGGCAGTCTCGACGTCGTTTGAAGCCATCGTTTTTCCTGTCAGGTTCTGCGTTGCGTTGACCGTTACAGGATTGTTGTGAGCGCGCGCATCAGCACCCGGTTCTCATCGGGTGTGCGCGATGCGATGCGCAGATAGCGGTCTGCCTCTGGCATGCTCTTGGCGGCGCAATCCTTGATGAGGATGTTGTGTTCGACGTAGAGGCGACGTGCGATTTCCGGCCCGGTGACTGAAGCGTCGGTCAGCTTGCAGAGAATAAAGTTTGCGTCTGGCTCGATCGGTCGAATGCCTGGAAGCGCCCGCAGATCCTCGTACAGTTCCCGGCATGCAGCTCGGGTAAGATCGCAACTCGCCGAAAACTCATTGCGATAGCGTCCGACGGTGCGCAGAAATTCCTCGGCCAGGCCATTGATGTTCCAGATTGGCAGGCAGCTGCGGACATCGTCGATAAACTCGCGGTCTGCGCTCAACAGATAGCCGAGGCGCAGTCCGGCGACTCCGAATACCTTGCTCATGCTTTTGATCACGGTGAGATTGGGGAACGTCTCCACCATCGCTTCGACGCTTCCGGCAGCGCCAACGCGCGAAAATTCAATGAATGATTCGTCAACAATCAATCGGCAATCGTGATCTTCCAGCAAGCGTGCCAGCCGGAGCACATCGTCGGTGGACACGGAGACAGCAGTCGGATTATTGGGGGTCACAATCACGACCGTATCGGACTCCCAGGCAATGGCGGATTTTGCGAATGCGTCGATGTCCAGTTCGAACGTTGTCGCGTCCAGCGGGAACCGGTTGAGTTCGCCCTGGGTGATGACTTCCTCATATTCGTTGAACGAGGGTGTGGGGATTGTGAGCCGCCGGGCGAATTGATTGCCGAGGATCTTGATCAGCTCCGCCGCTCCATTTGCCACCGCGAGGTGATTCGGACTGGCGCCCGTCCAGATCGAAACGAAGCGAGCGAGTTCGGTCTGTGCGACCGGATAGTTCGTGACGATGTCGCGAAGGTTGTCCTGAAAGGCGTAGAGCATTTCGGCCGGCGGGAAATACATGTTGTAGAGATACGAATGGTCGGTAAACCCGTAGCGCCAGTACGCTCCGTGCAGGTGTTGAATGCGATCGAACTGGGCCTCACGATCGAGAAACTGAAATTCCGCGGCATCGAGATCTCGTTCGTCATCGATTTCGCTCCAGCGACTTTCCGATACGTCCACCGCTGCCAGATCGGTCAGTGATGATCCGTCGGCTACACAGTCGCGGAAAATGCTCTCGTAGTACGCATTCACATCACCGGCGGCGATTGCGCTGCACAAGCGTGGGCGAATCTGCTCGCGCAGCAACTGTTCACGGAGCAGGTAAATGTTGACGGTTTTGTAGGTGTCTGAAGCGTTGAACTTACGACTCTGGTCGGCGCGCAGCGTGAAGCTTGTGACTCGCCCCTCGGCGTCGCGCCGTACCACGGTTCCCGATAGCGCGCGCTCGTAAGGCGCAACAGCGGCGCTGCTTCTCGAGTCGGCGAGCAGCGCAGCGATTACGCCAGGATCAAATACAACGTCGGCCTCCAGCAGCAGCGTATCCCGGTCGAGATACTCCCGGGCATCCCACAAGGAGCGAATGTTGTTGGTGGTGGCGTACTCCGGCGCTTCGACGTAGCGGATGTCCACCTCAGCGAAACGCTGGCCAATGCGGGCGCGAATGGCTTCGCCATTGTAGCCGACAACGATGACGGCTTCCTTCACGCCCTGGGAGGCCAGCGCGGTCAATGCTCGCTCAATCAGCGAGGTTCCGCCAACCTGTACCAGGCACTTGGGTACATTCTGCGTCAGCGGATGCAGACGACTGCCTCTTCCGGCGGCAAGGATAATGGCCTGGCGAACTGCCCGCGGATCATCGCTGGATGTGTGGGTTGCGCTGCTTGTGATCGAATCCGTGTCTGGCTCCGATAATGTGACCGTGGTCACGCTTCAACGCTCGTTTCGGCCACCACGGTTCGCCGTGCAGGTGCCGATCGTTCGCTGCGCGCAGCCGAGGTAAAGTAATCTCGCAATCGATCGATAGCCTCATTGTAGCGTTCGTTGCAGAACGCCAGGCGCAGGTGGTCGGGCACGCCAAAATCGGTACCTGGAACCACGGCAACATGTGCTTTTACGAGAATGTCCCGAGCCAGTTCCTTGGATGATGCGAATCCTCGCGCGGCGCTCCAGTCTCCACAGCGGAGCATTGCGTAGAAACCACCTTCGGCAGCAATGGGTTCACAGCCGGTACCGGCGAGGCGTTCACAGGTGTATTCGGCGCGTGACCGATAGACCTGCATGAGGTGGTTCGGACTGTCGTTGTCGGCGAGGGCCTCGATCATTCCGGCTTGATAGCAAGGGTCCGTGCAAAGCAACGTGTGTTGTTGAATCACGCGCAAGTTGGTCTGCAATTCCTGCGGCAGGATCGCGAAGCCGACTCGCTTGGTATACATCCGGTAACCTTTCGAGAAGCTGTTCGTAACGATGGTGTGATCCGCGTACTCGGGCAGTATCGCCAGCGGCGAATGGAACTCGTCATAAAACATCGTGTTGTTGTAGATTTCGTCGTTCAGAACGTAGGCGTTTCCATCAACGATCTCATAGATCTCTCGCATTTCGTTGGGCGTAACGATGTTCCCCACGGGATTCCCGGGCGAGTTGATGACTACCAGGGACGTGCGCTCGGGGGAAAAATTGCGCCGGAAGGAATCCATATCGACGCGTTTGCTGTCGATATCGATGTCGTAGAATTTAACGGTCGCCCCGGCCAGTTTGGCGCAATACAGATACAGGGCGTAGTACGGCCGCGGAATCATGATTTCGTATTCCGGTCCGGACAGCAGTTGGAAGATGTTCCGGAAGATGGGCGAACTGCCGGTGTTTACGATGACGTTTTCCGTCGACACATTGGCGCGGTGGCGGTCGTTGTAGAATTCCGCGATCGCCGCGCGAAGCTCCGGAAGGCCTTCGGGATATACACGGCGAACGAACTGAGGGTCTTTGAGGCTCGCGATCATCCGCTCGAGCACGATCTGTGGCATCGCGAGTTCGGTTACGCCTATTGTTAGCTTTACGACGTCTGCGCCTTCGGCTATCAGATCATCGGCGAGTTCGTCAAGAACAAACATTTGAACTTCGAGATCCGTTGGCATGAGATCTCTGATGGTGCGTGGCACTTGCGGCCTCCTTGAATGAAACGTGGAACCAGCGTATCGGGCGGGTCCATATTCAAAACCGAGACCGGGACGATCACTGACAGGATCGCGCAACCAGGTTCACCCT
>JAYGEV010000147.1:0-5162 GCA_046582225.1 Pseudomonadales bacterium | reverse complement strand
ATCGTGGCATCCTGTATGCACGTATTGGTAATCTGCGGGACTCGCTGCGCGATCACAATCGTGCGGTACGGCTTGCGCCAGACGTCGCGAGCGTCTTCGTTAATCGTTCTAATGCACTGGTTCGAGCGAAGCGTTTTGAACGGGCCATGAGAGATCTGGAAACGGCCATCGAACTGGCTGATGAAAGCCTGGCCTATGCGCACTACAACCGGGCCCTGTTGTTTCAGCGTCTTGGTGCTATGAAGGCGGCGCGCGCCGACGCCGAACAGGCTGCGGACATTGCGCCGGAGTCTGAGGGCTACCGCGCGTTTCTAGAGCAGTTTTCCGAGACCGAAGGGGCGAACCCGGGCTGAGCCGTGCCATTCGGCACCAATCCGACCTGCATCGCAATCACCCGGGATCAGGCACCGGTGAGTTCTTCCAGGCGACGTTCGGTCGCCTTCGGCGAGCCAGTGCGTCGGGCCAGCAGCTGATAGAACGCCGGCACGATAAACAACGTCAACAACGTCGCCAGCGAGACACCGGAGAAAATCACGATGCCGAGCACGTTGCGGCTCTCAGAGCCGGCGCCCATTGCCAGGATCAGCGGCGTCGCACCCAGGACCGTGGATAATGTTGTCATAACAACCGGGCGCAGGCGAATACCTGCGGCTTCGATAATCGCTTCGTCGAAATTTCGGCCGGCATCGCGTAGCTGGTTGATGAACTCAACGATGAGCACGCCGTTCTTTGCAGCGATGCCAATGAGCATGATGAGACCGATCTGGCTGTATATATTCAGGGTAGTGTCGGTCAGGTACAAACCCAGCAGCCCACCGGCTACCGCCATCGGCACTGTGAGCAAGATGACAAGCGGGTGCACGAAACTCTCGAACTGGGCGGCCAGCACCAGAAACATGATCAACAGGGCAATTCCAAAAATAAACACCAGGCTGCCGGATGATTCCTTGTATTCGAGAGATTCGCCCTTGTAGTCGATATGGGCGGTTTCCGGAAGTTCCTGGCGCACGGCGTTTTCCAGGAAAGTGAGCGCCTCGGCGAGTGCGTAGCCCGGAGCAAGGCTCGCCTGCAGGGTCACCGCGCGGGTTCGGTTGTAGCGTCGCAGGGTTCCAGCTCCGGCGGTTTCCTCGATGTGGATCAGGTTTGCCAATGGTATGAGTTCGCCGCTGTTCTCCGAGCGAACGTATATGTTTCGCAGATCTTGAGCCGTGGCACGCTGGTCGTCCTTTGCCTGCAGAATGACATCGTATTCCTCACCGTCCCGCACAAATGTGGTGATGCGTTGCTCACTCATCATCGTCGCCAGGGTTCGCCCGACGTTCTGTACCGAGATGCCCAGCGCGGCAGCCCGGTTCTTGTCGATTCGTACGATTACCTGGGGCTGGGTTTCTTTGAGGTCGCTGTCGATGCGAATGAGGCCCGGATACGTCTCGGCGCGTTCGATGATCAGGTCGCGCCATCGTGCGAGCGTTTCGTAGTCGGGGCCGCCGATGACAAATTGAACCGGGCGACTGCCGCCGCCTCTGGAGAGGCCTGAGCGCAGGAATGCAAAGGCCCGCACCGAAGCGATGCTCTGCCACGCGGCAGTGGCACGATTGGCGACTTCCTGGGTTGTGCGCGAACGATCCTGCCACGGCGCCAGCGACACCATGACGATGCCCGAGTTGGGGCTGGTACTACCGAAACCGGGTACTCGTGTGAGCAGGCGACGAACGTCGCCTTCTTCGTACATTTTCATCAGCGGGGCTTCGATTGCCAGCATGTGTTCGCGCATCCGCTCGATGCTGGTGCCTTCTGCGGCTTGAACGCTGGCCATGAAAAATCCCTGGTCCTCTTTGGGTGCATATTCCTGTGGTACCTGCAGCAGGAGCCAGTAGGCCAGGCCAACGACGCCGGCGGTGATGATCAGCGCACCCCAGCTGAACCGCAGGAAACCGCGCAACACGGTCTTGTACCCTGATTCCATACGTCTGAATCCAGTCTCCAGAAAATCTGTCGCTGAATTGCGCTTTTCGGATTTCTTCAGCAGTTTCGAGCACATCATCGGGGTCAGGGACAGAGCCAGCACGCTGGAGAACACCACAGCCGCACAGATCGTGACGGCGAGTTCGCTGAAGATCACGCCCATGTTGTCCTGCAGAAACATGATCGGCGTGAAAGCCGCGATCAGGACCGCGGTGGTGGCGACCACCGCAAATGCAACCTGTCGGGATCCGTTGTAGGCGGCGAGCAGGGGGGGTTCGCCGTTCTCGACCCGGCGATGGATGTTTTCCAGCACGACGATTGCGTCGTCCACCACGAGTCCAATCGACAGTACCAGCGCGAGCAGCGTAATGAGGTTCACCGTGTAGCCGAAAGCGGCGAGCGCGATGAAGGCCGACGTCAGGCACACGGGAATCGTTACCGCAGGAATGATCATGGTTCGCAGATGACCCAGAAACCCAAGGATGACCAGGCTCACCAGCGCTGTCGTGATAGCGATGGTCTGGTAGACGGAGTTGATCGCTTCGCGAATGAACAGTGAATCGTCGGAGCTGGCCACGAACTCCATGTGCTCGGGAAGCGACTCGTTGGTTCGCGCGATTTCGAGCTTGACGGCTTCCAGCGTGGCCAGCGTGTTTGCCGTCGACTGTTTGATGATCGCGACGCCGACGGTGGTTTTCTGATTGGATCTGAACGACTCTCGAAGATTGCGTGGGCCGAGCTTTATCTCGGCCACCTCGCCCAGTCGTATCAGATGGCCGTCGGCGCCGGTCCCCAGCACCAGCTGGCGGAAATCCTCGTCGGATTGATATCCACGTGCGAGACGTATTCGGAATTCGCGCTCCGAGGACTCTAACCGCCCGGCCGGCAGCTCGAGATTTTCGCGGCGCAGCGCGGTTTCGATGTCGGTAACGGTGAGGTTGCGCGCCGCCAGTGCCAGCCGATCCAGCCAGATGCGCATGCTGGGTTTTCCGCCGCCGTGGATTGCGGCGCTGGCAACCCCGGGTATCACCGCGAAACGGTCGACCACGTAGCGTTCGGCGTAATCATTGAGATCCATGACGCTCATGCGCGAACTGGAAAGGCTGATGTACATGATCGGGCGCGCATCCGAATCCTGCTTTGCAACCACCGGCAGCTCTACTTCGGCGGGTAAACGTCCCACGATACGCGCGACGCGATCACGGACATCATTTGCCGCCTCGTCGATGTCCCTGCTGAGTTCGAACTCGATGTTGATGCTCGAACGCTCGTCGCGGCTGGCCGAATTGATGCTCTTGATTCCCTCGATACCGCTGATCTGATCTTCGATCAGCTGGGTGACCCGGGTCTCGATGACCTGTGCTGAGGCGCCGACGTAGGTGGTGCTGATGGAGACAACAGGAGGGTTGATGTCAGGATACTCGCGCAATGGCAGAATATTGAATGACAAAGCGCCGAACGCGACCAGCATCATGCTGATGACCGTAGCGAACACGGGTCGTTTCACCGAGATGTCAGACAGCCACATTCAGTCGTCCCCTGCGGAGTTGCCGTGCTGCTGGTGCGAAGACAGGTTCGCCGCAGTGTTCACCGGCGATCCGTTTCGTATCTTCAGCACCCCTTCGGTGATCACTTCTTCGCCTTCGGACAAGCCGCTGAGAATCTCCACCCAGCCGCCATCACGGATGCCGTGGCTCACCGCCCGCATCGACGCGCGGCCATCCTCGAGCGTGTATACGAAGACCTCCGCCCGGCGTTGAACCAACGCCGATTCCGGGACCATCAGGGTTTGACGTTCGGAAGTAATGAGCTTGGCGGTCAGCAGCATGCCGGGCTTAAGCAATTGCCGGTCGTTATTGATGTGGGCCCTGACGGTCGCAGCGCGCGTCACCGGATCTACTCGAGATCCGACGGTGCGTAACGTTGCGTTGAAAACCTCATTTGGGTAGGCGGGGCTTCTGGCTTCGATCTGTGTGCCGGGTTTCACCAGATTCAGATAGACCTCGGGTATTGAGAAATCGAGTTTCATGATGGACACGTCGTCCAGCGTGGTGATGGCGGTACCCGGGGTGATCAGCGTTCCGGCACTCACCTGTCGAAAGCCCAGCACGCCGGAAAACGGCGCGGTGATCAGTCGGTCGTCTAGTCGGGCGACGATGGATCGATAACGGGCTTGCGCGGCGGAATATTTTGCCCGGGCGGCATCGACCTGAGAAACCGGTACGCTGCCCTGGCCAAGGAGATCTTCGAGCCGGTCGAACTGCGTGCGTGCGTCATCAACGTTGGCCTCGGCTTCGGCCAGCAGTGCGGTTTGCTCCTCGTTGGTAAGTTCTACCAGCACATCGCCAGCTTCGACAAAGCCACCGTCTTCGAATTTGACCTGTTTGACGGTATCGGTGACTTTGGCGGTGATCGTAACCGACTCGTTGGCAACGGCGGTGCCGATCGCTTCCACCTGATCGCGGATACTGCGACGCTGGGCGGTTTCTGTCACGACCAGAGTGGGTCTGCGAGCGAACCCGCCACCGGGTTCCTCGGAGCCGTTTTCGCAAGCGGCCGTGAGCAGGCTCAGTGCGATGACCAGCGGTACGCGCAAATACCCTCCTTGCTTTGCTGCGCGGCCGAAGTGGCCGGTTAGAGTAACGCCAATCGACAATACATGGGACAACCGATAGCGACAATGAATCCCCGGGCTGCGACAATTCCGGCCTCGCGTTGCAACGCTGAATCGATATCAACGATGACACAGAGTCTGACCAGTCGGCTGCATGATGCATTTAGCAAGTTTGCCGAACGCCCGTGCCTGCGCATTCCGGGAGCCGATGATTGGACTTATGGCGACGTGAACGCGCTGTGTGTCCGATTCGCCGCAGTGTTGGGCGAAGCTGGCGTGGCGAACGGCGAGCGGTTGCTGGTACAGATTGATAAATCTCCTCAGGCGGTGGCGTTGTACCTGGCATGTTTGCGCACAGGCGCCGCGTATGTGCCGATCAATACCGCTTACACCCCTGCAGAGGTGGAATACTTTCTGAACGACGCGCAGCCGCGTTTGTTCGTCTGTCGTCCTGATGATGAAGCGGTTCTCGCGACGGTCGCGAACAAGACCGCGCACAAATCTGCGCACGATGTCACGGTGCTTACATTGGGCTCGGTGGGCGACGGATCTCTGATGGCGCGTGCAGATGCAGCCACAGCCT
>JAYGEV010000146.1:0-2667 GCA_046582225.1 Pseudomonadales bacterium | reverse complement strand
CAGTCTCGGCAGTGGAATCCTCCGCGTAGTCCAGGTCGAGTACCGCCTGTCCCTGCCAGATTCCTACCGATACAGATGCCACAAGCTCCCTGAACGCATCCTGAACTCCCACCGCTGCCAGCGCATCCACCAGTGCGATGGCCGCTCCGGTAATGGACGCGGTCCGGGTGCCACCATCTGCCTGAATCACATCACAATCCACGCGTACCGTGCGCTCGCCCATCGCGGTCATGTCTACCGACGCGCGCAATGCGCGGCCGATCAGGCGCTGGATCTCCTGGGTACGTCCACCCTGGGCGCCGCGGACTGCCTCACGATCATTACGCGTGTGGGTGGCCCCGGGTAGCATGCCGTACTCGGCGGTCACCCAGCCGCGTCCCTTGCCACGCAAAAACCCTGGCACGGACTCATCGACGCTGGCGGTGCAGATCACTCGGGTGTCTCCGAATTCAACCAGCACCGAGCCGCCAGAATGCCGCGTGAATCCTCGGGTAAAGCGAACATCGCGTAACTCGTCCGGCGCGCGGCCACTCGGTCGCTGCTTTGAGACTGGATTGTGGGCTGGGTCGGACATATTGCTGCTCCGGGTATGCGCGTGTTCGTAACGAACAGTAGTGATGGTAACGAATATTATAGAAGCACGGCTCGGGCAGGTGGCGAACTCGTGCCGACAATTCGTGGCCAGCACTTTTTTCGGACCGAACGAGTAGAATGCGCCCTGGTCATTTCACAGCCCTCGTCCCGATCGTATGATTCACAGCATGACCGCTTTCGCTCGAGCCCAGTCAGGGCTCGACGGCCTGATGCTGACCTGGGAACTCAGGTCCGTTAATCACCGTTTCCTGGAGACACAGTTCCGGCTGCCCGAGCAATTCAGAACTCTTGAGCATGAGTTGCGTGAGACATTGCGCAACCATCTGAAACGCGGCAAGGTCGACTGCGCGCTTCGGCTCGAACGCCCGGACGGCGACAACGTGATCGAGTTGAATCGGCCGTTGTTGCTACAGATTCTGGCTGTGCTGGAACAGATCCGCCGCGACGCACCTGAAATCGGCGCGCCCAACGCGATGGACCTGCTCCGCTGGCCTGGAATCATCGGCGATAACGCCAGCCTTAACGACGAGGCGCTGGGTGCTCAGATCAGCGACCTGTTCGAAGAAGCATTGGCAGAGCTCATCGCGCACCGACGCCGAGAAGGCGCGCGGCTCGATACCGCGATCGTCCAGCGCCTGGACGATATCGACGCCATCGTGGGCGAAGTCAAAACCCTCGCCGCCAATATCAGTTTCGAAGTTCAAACGAAACTCACAAACCGGCTGCGCGAACTCCCCGCCCAGGTTGACGCGGGTCGTCTGGAGCAGGAGATTGCGCTGCTTGCCCAACGGGCCGACATCGCCGAAGAACTCGACCGATTGAGCATTCATGTCGAGGAGGCCCGAGGCAATCTGAACAACCCCGGCCCCCACGGCCGGCGACTGGACTTCCTCACCCAGGAACTCAACCGGGAAGCAAACACGCTCGGTGCAAAGTCGGTTCAGGCCGAGACCTCGCAGAAAGCCGTGGACCTGAAGGTTGTTATCGAGCAGATCCGGGAACAGGTTCAGAACATCGAATGACGCCCGACGCACCCACCATGTCCTCAAACGATACCCCCAACACCAGGGACGGACTGCTGTTCATTATTTCCGCGCCGTCAGGCGGCGGCAAAACGAGCCTCATCGCCAAACTCCTCGAGCGCGACACCAGCCTGGCGGTTTCCGTCTCGCACACCACGCGCAAGCGCCGACCTGGAGAGACCGACGGCGTCAACTACCACTTTGTCGATGCGCAGGCCTTTGCAAAGATGACCAGAGAACGGGCGTTTCTCGAAAACGCTGAGGTATTTGGCAACTTTTACGGGACCTCCAAGGCCGCGATCAGCGCGGAGCTTGACCAGGGCCGGGATGTAATTCTCGAAATCGACTGGCAGGGCGCGCGCCTGGTACGCGAAGACTGCCCCCATGCCATTAGCATCTTCATCCTGCCACCCAGCCGCGAGACTCTGAGAACGCGGCTCAATCGCCGTGCTCAGGACAACGCTGCGGCTATTGCCGAGCGCACCAATCAGGCCCAGGTTGAGATGTCGCACTGCGCGGACTACGACTACCTGGTGGTTAACGATGATTTCGCAACGGCCCTCGAGGAACTCGCCTGCATCATCAGTGCCGCTCGACTGGGTAGCGCACCTCAGCAACAAAATCTGAAAAGCCTTCTCACGGAATTGCTATTGAAAGACTCATAGCGCCCCGGTAGACTGCCGCGCTCGCCGACAGCCGCCCGGAAGGAAGATCTATGGCCCGTGTCACCGTTGAAGACTGCCTCGATCACGTCGAAAACCGCTTCGACCTGGTGATGGTTGCCACCCGTCGGGCTCGACAGATGCGTCGACACGGCGTTGAGCCTATGGTTCCAGAAGAAAACGACAAACCAACCGTGATCGCATTGCGCGAAATCGCCGAGGGTCTGGTGTCAGACGAAATGCTTGACGCACAAGATGCCTCCACGGAGGATGAGGAGTTGGAGATTTCTTTCGGTATAGGAGATGGCGAAACCCGGAACATCTAAGGCCCTCAGGCCAGGGAAGCAGGCATCCGCCAGCACCCGGGCCAGCACTCCGAGCAGCGAACA
>JAYGEV010000141.1:0-3340 GCA_046582225.1 Pseudomonadales bacterium | reverse complement strand
GCATACCTCTCCATTCTGCAGGATAAATCGGCGCTCGAGGGCGCCCTGAACTGGTATCGGGCAGCTGGTTCACGGGGTTCAGCGTTGGAAGACCCCAGCGCTGCGATGGTCAGCGTGCCGACGCTTTACATCTGGGGCGATGCAGACGCCACGGTGGGTCGCGCGGCGGCGGTCGGTACCGCCGATCACATCGGCGGGCCGTATCGTTTTGAAATCCTGCCGGGCGTCGGTCACTTTGTTACCGATCAGGCCGGAGAGACGGTCAGCGAACTGCTGCTGGACTTCCTGGCCGGCGTGTAGGTGACCACGCCCCTCGCCATCCCGGAACAAGCCGCAGATACAAGCTACACAATCCTTGAGTCGGTCTTGCCCCAATAGCGATCTTTGAGCAGTCGTTTGTAGAGTTTTCCGGTAGGCAGTCGAGGCAGTTCGTCCACGAAGTCCACGCTTCGCGGGCACTTGAAATGGGCGACGTGCTCCCGTGCGTATGCCAGCAGCTCTTCTTCGAGTTCTGCGGACCCGGCGACCCCGGCGAGCAACTGGACGACGGCTTTCACCTCTTCGCCCATCTCTTCGTTGGGTACACCGATCACAGCCACGTCGGCGACCTTGGAATGCAGAATCATCGCGTCCTCTATCTCCTGAGGATAGATGTTCACGCCGCCCGAGATGATCATGAACGTCGCCCGGTCGGTGAGGTATACAAAGCCCTCGTCATCCACGTAGCCAACGTCGCCCAGCGCGCTCCAGTTGGGATGGTCGGGATGTTGCGCGTCTTTTGTTTTGTCCGAATCCTTGTGGTAGGAGAAAGGCATTTCCGGCAGTTCGAAGTAAATCAGTCCCGGTTCTCCGGCCGGGACCTCGCAGCCGTCGTCATCGCAGACATGAACGATACCGAGTATCGGTTTGCCCACGGTTCCCGGATGTGCGAGCCATTCTTCAGGCCCGCAGTGGGTAATGCCGTTCACCTCGGTTCCGCCGTAGTACTCATAGAGGATAGGCCCCCACCAGTCGAACATCTGGTGCTTCACGCCTGCCGGGCAAGGGGCCGCTGCGTGTATTGCGACCTTGTGTGTGGACAGATCGAACCCCTGGCGCGCTTCTTCGTCGAGCTTCAACATGCGGGTGAACATCGTGGGCACCCACTGGCTGTGGGTAACCTTGTGCTTCTCAATGGCTTGCAGGGCGCCGATTTCGTCGAACCGGGGCATCATGATCACGGTGCCCCCCAGCGCCTGGGTCGAAATGGTAAAGCTGATGGGCGCGGAGTGGTACAGGGGTGCTGGCGACAGATACACACTGTTCTCATCGAATCCCCACAGTGCTTTCTGCAGACCTCCGACGACTCCCGCGTCTTCGTGAATCTTGTTGGTTTGCATGGGCCGGATGATGCCCTTGGGTCTGCCGGTGGTGCCGGAGCTGTAGAGCATGAACTGACCAGCGGGTTCGTCATCCAGGGCTTGGGCCGGAAAGTCGGCGAGCGCGTCCTCGTAGGCCGCGTAGCCCTCGACAGTACCATCGGTCATCAGCCAGGTGTGGCAGCTTGGCGCGGACCCCGGCAGCTCGGCCGCTGCTTCGGCCAGATGCTTCGAAGCAATGAGAACCTGGGCTTCGCAGTTGTCGAGTATGTAGCCAGCCTCGTCGGCCGTGAGGTAGCGGTTGATCGTGGTGATGTACAACCCGGAGCGCAATGCCGCCCAGATCACCTCGAAGAACCTGACGTTGTTCTCCATGAAGATGGCGGCGTGATCACCGGGGCGAAGCCCCTTGTTCCACATCAGCTGTGCAAGTTGATTGGAACGGTCATTGAGTTGGCCAAACGTTACGGATTCGCCGCTGTTCGAATGCACCACGGCCGGCTTGTCCGGAAACACTTGCGCCCATTTGCCTGGATACACGGTAAGTCCCCCTTATCCCCTGAAAGCTAGTCGGCGGCAAAGTTTAGACGCGCGCACTCCGCCATGAAGCGAATGGCTTCTTCATTGCCTGATATCGTAAGTCCGGTGGTGCCAGAGTCTTCCCAGTCTCGGAAACGTTTGGCGATACGTTCCCTGGGACCCACCAGGGCGCCCTGATCAACGAACTCGTCCGGAACCGCATTGGTCGCTTCGTCTTTACGCTTAGCCAGGAACAACTCCTGAATTTGCTCGGCTGCGTCACCAAATCCACGGCGGATCATCATTTCTTTGTGAAAGTTCTTGGTTTTGTGGCCCATTCCGCCAACGTAAAGCGCAATGCCTGGCTTGAGCTGGTCCAGGGCGCTTTGCACATCATTGGTGATATTCACTGAGGTACCGGTCTGCAGCTCGAATTGATCGGTCGTTTTGCCACCTTTGGCGAGTCCCTCGGCGATCCAGTCCTTATAGATGGAGGCTGTTTCCGGAACGAAACCAAGCGGCAGCCAGCCGTCGGCGATCTCGGCGGTCAGCCGCACCGTGGATTCCATGCCGGTGCCTAGAAAGATCGGAATGTCCGGGTTCATGTGCAAAATCGACTTCAACGGCTTGCCGACGCCCATTGCCCCTTCACCGGTATAGGGCAAGCTGATCTCCTTGCCTTCGTGGGTCACCGGTTCTTCTCTGGCGAAAATGCTTCTCATGATCGCGACGTAGTCTTTGATCCGGTAGTAGGGGCGTCCCCACGGCTGGCCGTACCAGCCTTCTACGATCTGCGGGCCGGATACACCGATGCCGCAGATGGCCCGATTGCCACCGGCGAGCTGGTCCAGGGTTGCGAACGCCATGGCCGCATTGGCGGGCGTGCGCCCTGCCAACTGAATTACGCCGGTGCCCAGTCGGATTCGCTGTGTATGCGCTGCAATATACGCAAGCGGCGTTATCGCATCTGACCCGTAAGCCTCGGCCGTCCAGACCGAATCGTAGCCGAGCCGTTCCGCCAGCTGCACCTTCTCCAGTGGAATTTTCAGCTGCGCACCTGAGTATCCCAACGACAGACCGAGCTTCATGGCGTGACTCCTGACACCGACTGGATTCGTTTTGGAGCTTAAACCATCTGGCACCCGCGTAGGAGCGGCTTACAGCCGCGAATGTCCGGCGAAGATTCGGCGAAGATTCGGCGTTAGAAACGCCTCCTACGGATAGACTGGGGTGAACTTCTCTCAGGTCGGCTCTCATGCGTCACATTAGCTCTACATTCCTGCGCGGCCTCGGCGTGATTCTGCCGATCGTGCTGACAATCTGGATCATCGTTGGGTTGGCCGTGGGTACCGAGGCGCTACTGCGACCGGTATTCCTGGTGTTCCTGCCCGACGCCTACTACCTGCCCGGGTTGGGGCTGCTGTTCGGTCTGGTGGTCGTTTATGCAGCGGGTGAGCTGGTGC
>JAYGEV010000568.1:0-2315 GCA_046582225.1 Pseudomonadales bacterium | reverse complement strand
GACTTTGCTGACCCCGGCTTTGGTGGTCGAGTAGATGTACATGCCGCCCATCGGCCAGGTCGATGCGGCCAGCTGGCTGGTAACGATCAGCAGCTTGCCATCGCCCGATGCCGCCAGGTTAGGTTTGAACGCACGAGCCACGAGCAGCGGCCCGATGGTGTTGACGTTTAAGGAGCGATGCCATTCTTCGATGTCGAGGTCGTCGATGGCCTGGCGTCCGCCGCCGACCGCGCCGGCATTGTTGATGACGGTGTCGATCGCACCGTCGCCGATGCTCGCAGCGGCTGCCGCGATGGATGCCGGATCGCCCGCGTCCATCTCTACGATGGTGATGTTGTCTGCTCCGCTGGCTGCTTCATCGAGCTGGGAAGCTGCGCTTGCGTCGCGCACGCAGGCGATCACGTCGTCGCGATTGGCTGCATATTGCTTTGCCAGTTCCAGCCCGATCCCGCGGCTTGAGCCGTTAATTAGTACTCTCGACATGGATTATTCCTCCGCAGTTTTTTGATTCCCTTTAGCGTCCTAGGGTACTACATCCGGCTCGTTGTAGTTCCAGATATGTTTGTAGACGCGCCAGCTGCCGTCGTCCTGGCGACGCATCACGTCGAGAAATTTTCGGTAGCTGGAGACGGTTTCCGTGCTGCCTTTGGGGGTGCGGTGAATGATGTAGTCGTAGCGGGCATAGGCTCGGTCGCCGTCCACTTCGATATCCGAAAGTCCCATGACCTCAACCTGAAAATTGTCGCTGTCGAACACGCCGTTGAGCATCGCACGATAGTTGCCGACGCCGTTGATGGGTTCGGCGTCGGTAGGCAGCAGTTCGATGTCGTCGTCCAGAACGGCCGCATAGCCGTCGACGCTGCCGGCCTCAACCGCGACATTCCAATCCGACTGGAGCTGGCGAATGGCGGCGATGTCGGCCTGGGCGCTGAATGAGGCTGGTTCCGTGGATGCGGTTGGTTGTTGGCAGCCAGCCAGCAGCAGAATCGAAACGGCGGTGAGAACTCTCATTAGCATCATGGTTTCCTGTTTTGGGCGATTCGCCCAGTCACTCGAGTCGATCTGCAGGTTGCCCGGTTGCGAAGAACGCGTCCAGGTTTTCGGCCACCCGCATGCCCATCGCGATCCGGGTTTCCAGCGTTGCGCTACCCAGGTGCGGCAGCAGCAGAACGTTTTCCTGGCCCAGCAGAGCCTCGGGCACCGCGGGTTCGGACGGATATACGTCCAGTCCCGCGCCGGCGATTTCGCCGTTCTTCAGGGCGTTGATCAGTGCATCGGAATCCACAACGTTGCCGCGTGCGGTGTTGATTACAAAGGCGGTCTCGCGCATCTGCTTGAAGCGATCGGCGTTCATCAGATGGTGCGTCTCGGCGTTGGATGGACAATGCAGCGATACGAAGTCGGCACGTTGCAGCAAAGCTTCCAGCGAATCACAGCGCTCGGCATCGAGTACCCGCGCCACCTCTGCCGGCGCCGGGGAGGGGCTGAAGTAGAGAATTTTCATGCCGAACCCGAGGTGCGCGCGGCGCCCCACCGCAATGCCGATTCGACCCAGGCCCACCACGCCCAGTATCTTGCCGGTGACCATTGCGCCCATCATGTGCGTGGGTCGCCAGCCGGACCAGGCGCCGGCGCGCAGGTGCCGCTCACCTTCGCCCGCGCGCCGGGCGATGCCCAGCAACAGCGTCATCGCGAGATCGGCGGTGCTGTCGGTGAGAACACCCGGGGTGTTGGTCACTACGATGCCACGGTCGTTTGCGGCGGCGACGTCGATATGTTCGTAGCCAACCCCGTAGCTGGCAATGATGCGCGCCGCGATGTTGGGCGTATCCAGCAGTTCCGCATCGATCCGATCCGTGACGGTCGGGCACAGCGCGTCGGCTGTCTGCAGCGCGCTGGCGAGCTGTGTTCGAGACATGGGCACGTCGTTTTCGTTCAACGTCACGTTGTAGGAATCGGCCAGGTGATTTTCTACCACATCTGGCCAGCGGCGGGTGAGGGTGATCTGCATGTGCTGGATGTTATCAGAGCATGTGATCGATCTGATCGGGTACGATGCCTGCGGTCAGTCTAATTAGTGAAGGAGTCGTCCAGTGAAGCTGCATGAAGCGCCATCGCCCAACGCACGTCGAGTTCAGGTTTTTCTGAAAGAGAAAGGCATCCAGGCGCCGAGTTCGGTGGCGGTCGACATCCGTGGCGGCGAAAACCTTACCGAGGCATACCGCGCGCTCAATCCGTTCGGTCGGGTGCCGGTTCTGGAACTCGACGACGGAACCTGCCTGGCGGAATCGGTTGCCATCTGTCGCTATTTCGAA
>JAYGEV010000550.1:0-3866 GCA_046582225.1 Pseudomonadales bacterium | reverse complement strand
GAGCAACTGGAAGGGTCGGCCATAGCGGCCTGACTCAAACAAATGAGTCTCCGGAAATCCCGGCGCGGTTCAGGACCCTTTTTCCGATTGGCTCGATAGCCTCAAATGGGACCCGCAAAAAGCCGCCATCCCCTGTGGGGTACACATATCGGGATAATCTGTGCCTTGAAGGCAAATGCACCCCCAAAGCACCCCATGCGACAGTTTCAGCGCGAGTCGACGGGGTAAGTGTTTGATTTTATTGGTGGAGCCAGTCGGTCTCGAACCGACGACCTCTACAATGCCATTGTAGCGCTCTCCCAGCTGAGCTATGGCCCCACAGACTGCATCCGGAACGCGATGGGTGCAGAAGGACGCGGATGGTAAGAACCACCGATTCGATAGTCAACATGAGAATTGCAGGGCCGTGATCTGGTGGTTCGCGGACGGGAGTCCGCTCCTACAGGCTGGGACGGTTGTAGTCCCGGTATTGTTTTTCCAGGCGTTTGGATTGTTTCTTGGAGACGCCCAGAACACTGAGGGCATCGCGAATTCGGATGCGAGTCACGTCTGGCCCGAGGAAATTCAGGGAATCGAACAGCGGCAGTGCGACAGCCCGACCGGACACCGCAACAAACAGCGGGAACAGAAAATCACGAAACTTCATATCGAGATGCCCGGCCAGCGCGTCGCAGCGCTTATACAGATCATCTGGCTGCCATTCGCGCATCACGTCGAATTCGCGCAGCGAATGATCGAGAATCTGCACGATCTGTTCGCGGCTCAGCGATTTGTGCTCAAAGTCCTCGGGGACCAGCGATTTGCGATCACCCAGCAAATAGTCCACCTGGCTCAGCAGATCAGACAATCGTTCGGTGCGCTCCTGCACCATCGGCACCAGCTTGGCCAGATTCTCCCGGTTCAACGCCCAGCCCTGAATCTGGTCCATGAACTCATCGGCGCTCATCGCACGCAGATACTGTCCGTTCAACCACGATAGCTTGTCGAGGTCGAACACCGGTCCGCCCAGGTGAATGCTGGCAAGTTGAAACTTTTCAGCCATCTGCGCTGGAGTGAAGATCTCGCGCCCATCAGGCATTGCCCACCCCATCATGCCCAGATAGTTCGCCAGCGCCTCGGGCAGCACGCCGATCCTGCGGTAGTAGTTAACGCTGGTCGGGTTCTTGCGTTTAGACAGCTTGCTCTGATCCGGGTTTCGCAACAGCGGCAGATGACACAGCACCGGCATCTCCCAGCCGAAGTACCGATACAGCAGCTGATGCTTAGGCACGGAATTGATCCACTCTTCGCCGCGAAGAATGTGAGTAATGCCCATCAGTTGATCGTCGACTACCACCGCAAGGTGGTAGGTCGGAAATCCGTCGCGCTTGACCAATACCTGCATGTCCACCTGGGACCAGGGAATCTCGATGGTTCCTCGCAACGCATCGTCGAACTGACACTCGCCCGAGTCCGGCACTTTCAGCCGAATGACGTGTTCTTCATTCGCTGTGAGTCTCCGCTGCACTTCTGAGTCGGTGAGCCCCAGGCACTGTCCGTCGTACCGGGGATTCTCGCCTGCGGCGCGCTGGGCGGTGCGCATTTCTTCCAGGCGCTCGCCGCTGCAGAAGCAGTGAAATGCATTACCGTCGTCGAGCAACCGCTGGGCGTGCTCTGAATAGATTTCCCTGCGCTCGCTCTGCCGGTAGGGACCGTGGGGACCGCCGATGTCGGGGCCTTCGGCCCAGTCGATACCGAGCCAGCGTAAGGATTCGAGGATTGCCTGCTCGGATTCAGGGGTGCTGCGGGCAACGTCGGTATCTTCGATGCGCAAGATGAACTCGCCGCCCTGACTCTTGGCGAAGACCCAGTTAAACAACGCCATATAGGCCGTGCCCACATGAGGCTCACCGGTTGGAGACGGAGCAACTCGAGTTCGAACAGTCATAGCGCGCGCATTATACGGGCGCGCAACGGGCAGGGGCTAATACCAGAAAGAAATGAAGGCGCGGGTCACCAGCGAGTGAAAGTCGTAGAGCGGCTCGTCTCCAGGCGTCGCTCATCGATGGCAAACGATCGCTCAAAGACATGGCGAGTTTGATGGAAACGCAGCGATTGATGCCGGCAAGGGACGCCGAGGCCGCTATTCGGGGCTTTCTGATTAAGATGTTTGAGGAGACATCCAGCGGTCGAGGTTATTGAACGGCATCCACCCGGCCGGAAATCGGATCAGACGACCGCAGATTGCGGGATTGCAGTTGGACGGCGAAGATCCTGTTCCGCAACAGTGGTGACCTCCCAGGCATCTGTGCACTCCAACAGCGTGCGAGCGAGCTTGTTGTTCAGCGCGTGGCCTGACTTGTGACCTTGAAACCTTCCAAGAACCGGACTGCCCACAAGGTAAAGATCTCCGATGACGTCGAGCAACTTGTGCTTGACGAACTCGTCTTCGTAGCGCAGCCCATCGTCATTGAGAATCTGGGAGTCGTCGATTCCAACCGCATTGTCGAGGCTGGAACCCAGGCAGCGCCCGATCGTCTGCGCCTGGGCGAGTTCTTTGATTAGTCCAAACGAGCGAGCCCGACTGACATCGACTGCGTAGGATGCATGAGAAAAATCCACTCGTGAACGCTTTGGGTATCGGTTGTACACCGGATGATCCGCGACGAACGTGTAGTCTGCTGTGAATCCGTCGTAGGGTTGCAGGGTGGCTACGGCATCTCCCAGCGTTACGCGAATCTCGCGGGTGACGCGGATGAATTTTTTCCAGGCGTTCTGCTCAACGATTCCCACCGAATTCATCAGATAAACGAACGGCGCCGCGCTGCCATCCATGATCGGCACTTCGTCGTTGTTGATCTCAACCACGACGTTGTCGATTCCAAGCCCCCACAAAGCCGACATCAGATGCTCCACGGTCGAGACGTGCACGCCGTTTTCCGAAATGCGGGTAGCCAGAGTTGTGTCAGACACGTTTTGCGCCCGCGCCCGCACGACAGCGTGTCCAGCGTCGGTGCGCACGAACAGGATTCCCGTATTCTCCCCGGCAGGGCGTAATGTCATACGGACTTTGTTACCCGAATGGACCCCAATCCCGATGGCGTGTACCGCCCGCTTAGTCGTTCGTTGTCGCAACATCTGGATGGGTGTTGTTATCTGTGGCTTGGGGTAACCAATATACTAGAGATGAGCAATAAAATGAAGAAATGATGGAGAATTATAGAAGGGACTATGGAAAACGATAACCCGATCACATCGGACTAATTAGTCGTTATTTTCAACAGGTTACGAGGTGATCCCAGGCATGACCCTGGCGCAGAGTGGTCAAATTGTCCGACGTCTCACCATTGACGGGACTCGATGAGAGCCACATCGCGGGTAATACCCGCAAGCTGTCGACGTTCGACCAGCCATTCCGAGAAACCACCAATTTCCGCGGTTTCCGCAGATCCATCCGCCTGCTGTCTGAGCCAGGCCTCCATCGCCACCAGCAGCCGGTCCGCAAGCGATTGATCATTGCGAAACAACTCCATGTAGGCACCCTTGGCAGCATTGATATCGCCGATGGCCAGATACGCCTCGCCCCGATATTCAATCGCTTCCAGAAACCCAGGTTTGAGCTCGAGCGCACGGTCATACCACTGGATGGCCTGTTTGTAGCGCCCGGTTCTACGCAATGCGTAGCCAAGCTCGTTGGCGGCCTCATGGTGCATTTGATCGGCTCTTAGCGCTGCGACATATTTGTCGAGCGCTCTGTCGTAGTTTTTCGCCGCCTTGGCGAGTAGTTTTTCGCGCTTCTGAAGCGTGCTGGCTTTGGCCGCTTTCTCTTCCTGCCTCCACGCGCGCTTCTTGTAGCGTAATCCAGATTTGTAATGTCCGGTGGCAAT
>JAYGEV010000517.1:0-8386 GCA_046582225.1 Pseudomonadales bacterium | reverse complement strand
TTCAGCACCTTGCCGGTGGCGTTTCGCGGCAGTTCGTCCACGAAAACCACATGGTTTGGGAGTTTGAAGCGCGCCAGCCGCGGGCGACAATGCTCGATAATGGCGGCGGGGGTCAAGCTGCCGCCGTCCTGTAGCGCGACCACGGCGCAGCCGGTTTCACCCCAGCGTTCGTCGGACACGCCAATCACCGCAACCTCGCGGATCTCTTCGAGTTCGTAGAGGATGTTCTCGATCTCGGCGGGATAAACGTTTTCGCCGCCCGAAATGTACATGTCCTTGAGCCGGTCTTCGACGTAGATAAAGCCCTCGGCGTCACGCGAACCGATGTCGCCGCTACGCAGCCAGCCGTCGACAAACGAGTCTTCGTCGGCGTCTTCTCGACGCCAGTATCCCGGCGTCACAATTGGGCCGCGACACCAGATTTCGCCGGATTCACCGGGCGCTGCGTCGCTGCCGTCGTCTTTGACTATGCGTATTTGCGTGTGTCGCAGTGCTTTTCCCGCGCTGCCAACCCTCTGAGGTACGTCCTCGCGACCCAGCACGCAGCAGCTGGCGGTGTTCTCGGTCATCCCGTAGCCTTCCTGAATGATCAGGCCGCGCTTATACCACCAGTTGACCAGGGACTCCGGCACGGTTTCCGCGCCCGCCAGTGCCAACCGCAGACCTGAAAAGTCTGTACCGGGATTCTTTGGATGGTCGCGCAGCGCATTGTAGATCGCCGGTACGCCCAGAAAGTGAGTCACCCCCAGCTGCTTGTCGGAAAAAGCGTCCAGCGTCGCACCGGGGTCAAACGTTCGCATGATCACCGCCACGCCACCGGCGAACAGTGCCGGGCACGAGAACACCTGCAACCCGCCGATATGGAAGAGTGGCATCACCGCGAGACTCACCATGTCCTGGGAACACAGCATCGGCGCACCTGCGTTGACGTTCGCCCACAGCATCATTCCATGGGTGATGATCACCCCCTTGGGCAGGCCGGTGGTTCCCGAGGAGTACATCAGCATGCATTGGTCTTCGGGCTCGAGGGCCACCATTTCTTCGATGCAGGGGGCGGCGCTGGTGCGCGATTCGAAATCCGAGTCACCGCCCTGACCGTCGGTTTCCACCAGATGATCGATGGAGACGGTGAGTGCGCCCACGCTGTCGGACAGCTCCTGATCGAAAATCAGCAGCTTTGGCTCTGCGTTGCCGATGATGAAGTCCAGTTCAGAGGGTGTGAGCCGGAAGTTCAGCGCCAGGTGCACCGCACCAATTCGCCAGGTAGCGAAGATGATGTCGAGGGTGTCGGTGGAGTTCTGCGCCAGCACGCCGACCCGGTCTCCGCGCTGGATGCCCAGCTCGGTGAGCCACCCTGCAATTCGGCCCACTCGCTCATGCATCTGTGCGTAGGTTTGCCGGCGCCCGCTCGGCAATTCGATGGTCGCGGTTTTGTCAGGCAGATTTCCGGCGTTGTAGCCGATCCAGTCGACGATTATTCCCTGCATATTACTTCCTTAGCTCCAGCCGCTACTTCAACCCATAGAAACGCATCGCGTTGCCGCCGAGAACTTTCTGTTGCGATTCGAATGGCAGGCTGCTCAGGCGCGCTTTGATCTCTTTGACCACACCCATGGAAGCGTCGATGTGTGGATAGTCCGACGCCCAGATGACGTAGTCGGCGCCCATGTGCTCAATGACCTGCGCGGTCATGGTTTCGTCGGGATCCACCGAGATCAGGCACTGACGGTAGAAGTACTCGCTCGGCTTCATCGAGAACGGGACTGAATCCTTCATGACCTCGTATTTGTGGTCCAGCCGATCGAGCCACGCCGCAATCCAGTTGCCGCCTGCTTCCAGCACTGAGCACTTCAGTTGCGGATATCGTTCGAACATGCCCGAGGACAGCATTTGCGTGAACGCGGCCATCACGTCGATCGCCAGGAACGCGAAGAAGAACAGCGAAGACTCGCGACCGCGGCCAGAGAACTCGTGAAAGGCAGGGTTTTCGCGCACGATGACGTGAAACCCCACCGGCATCTCCAACCCCTGGGCGGTGTCCCAGAAACGATGGAAGTCTGGATGCGTGAACTGTTTTCCGGAACGTGCCGCCAGGTCGGGCGAAAGATAGATGCCGACACATCCGTCTTCCCGGGCTCGGATCAGCTCGTCCACGGCGCCTTCCGGATCGATCAGCGAGATGTGCGCAACCGGGTAGAGGCGCTCAGGTGCGGTGCGACAAAAGTCGGCCAGCCAGCGGTTGTACGCTCGGGTATAGGCGGTGGCCAGAGCCGGGTCGGTAACGTGTCCTTCCCAACAGATGCCGATGGTCGGGTAGAGGAGAACTTTGTCGATCCCTTCGTCGTCCATTACCTTCAGGCGGGCGTGAGGATCGTAGCCCCCTGGCGGAGATCCCATTTCGTAGGTGTATTCGCCCTCCAGTCGGGCAAGCTCGCCGTCCTCGAGTTCAATGCCACCCAACGCGCCGAGCTGCCCACGCAGTGTTTCCATGGGCCGGTTGTCGAACAGCAGAACTTCCCGGCCATCATCGCCACGTTCAATGCGAATTGCCCGGTCCCGGAACGCGGGATCGATGTAGTTCAGCCAGGTGTCGGCCGGCTCCAGAACATGACCGTCGGCGTCGACCACCGGCACGGGCTGTGTTGTTTGTGACATGCAAGCCCTCCCCCGGGCGTCCTGGTCGCACGTCAATCAAGCTATCACGTGGTAAGCGCCCGCGATAGCGTGTCAGGGTGTCCGTTGCCACAGATATGTTGGGTGGCCGCGTCCCGTCAGAGACGCGTCCGGTTAGATAAAGGTCACCAACCAGTCAAACAGGATCGCGGCGCCCGCTACCGGCAGGATCAATCCAAGCGCAGAACCGATCGCGTAGTCGCGAAATCGTACGCGGGTGAGCGCCAGCGCGTAGTTGAGTGCCGGGGCCAGCCACAACACCAGTCGCAACGCGAACACCGTTCGGATCGGTCGGGCGTCGAGGTGGCCGAGCATGCGCTTCAGCCACGGCTGTCGATCTCCCCCAACGGCGTTCCGCCCAGCAACCGCACGACGACAAAACTGAAGCACACCGAAATAACCGACGCTGTTAACGCAAGTCCGAATCCGATGACCTTTCCGTAGACGAGAATTCCGGCCGCAACAAAGACCACCCCCGGTATGTGGATGAACTCTCCGCCAGCGAACACGAGTATGTACAGCGACCAACCCCAGGGGCCGGCGTCGTTCATGAGATTGCGTATTGCGTTGGCATCCAGACCGTCGGCAATACCCGTGTATCTGCTGGCGACAACGAGTCCTGCCAACAACACAACCACCAGCGTAATTCGGTATTTAGGGGCCAACGGTTGTCCGGGCTGCCTTCCAGGCCCGCCAGGGTGTCAGCGCTCCAACTGACCAGTCAGTGCTCATGCGTGCTGTGATCGTGAACTGACGTCTTGGGTTCCTGGGCCTGTGGTATGGCATCGGTCTGCACTTCTTGCACGCGCGCGTGTTCGGCATTGTCCATCGGTGCGTGATGGCCCACCCCTTCAGCACGAGCAACCAGATCGCCGTACGCCTTGGCATCGAGCTCAGGCAGTACCGACATCAGCGCGACCAGCGGCCATAGCTCCTCATCGTTATGAGTGGGGCCCCATGCCGGCATGCCCGTCATCTTGATTCCGTTTTTCGTCACCCAGAAAAGCTCGGCCGGCGAGTGCTCCTGGGCCGAGTGTTGCAGATCGGGTGGCGGTGGGTTCAAACCCTGCCCGAGGGGTCCCGGCTTTTTACCGGGCGCACCATGACAGCCGACGCACATCGCCTCGAAGCCGTTTACGCCGGCGAGCCTGAGTACGTCGCTGGTGAGGTCCGGCACCGCAATGGATCGCGCCCGGCGTGCAACCGATGCATCCTTGGTTTTACCCAGCACCCAGTTTGACAACTTGCTATGCGGCGATTGCGCACTCACGTCGTACATGCCGGAGTACACAAACAACATAGCCCCGCCTGCACCCAGCAGCGCGACGAGCAACACGGTGATCAGGATCGTCTTCATCGCAGCCTCGCGTCGATCAGTTGTACATCAGTAACCCCGTAAAGAAAGGGCGAAATCCTGCCGCCGGCGAGTTGTCGAACCGCGGGCTTGCTCAGTACCACGCCTGCGATGCGCCGAACCGGTTCACCCCACCAGGCTCGGCTCAGCAGAACTTTGGGTGGCTGTGCCTGCAGCGACTGAACCGCTCGGACCTCGACCATGCGTTCGGTTTCGATGGCATCGAGCGCCGCGGCCAGCGAGTTGCCATCCGGCTCCGGTTGACTCAGTACCGGGGCAAGGTGATTGGCCGCGACGATCGCGTCGCGTAGCGCAATGTTGATCCCCTGGCCGCCGACGGGCGACATCGTATGTGCGGCGTCTCCAATCACAAGCACTCCTGGCGCGCTCCAGCCGTCCACGCAGTCGGATACCGCGTCCAGCAGGAAGGGCTTGACCACCGCGTCGCGGTGCGAGCGCAGATGTTCCGAAAAATCGGGAGATACATGGTTGGCCATTTCCTCCACCCACTGTTCGATGCCTCGATTTCGCAGGTCGCCGAAGGTTCCCTTCAAAATGACCCAGCCCAGTTGCAGCGTGTCGTCCCAGGTGTGATAAGCGATCAGCAGGTGGCCCCGCCCGGCGTAGGCCCGAACACCCATCCAGTCGCGCGGACACGGCAGCTTGCACCAGACGATATCCATCGGCGCGCTGATCTGGCGGGCAGACAGGCCGGCCTGCTTGCGGACGACGGAATTACGCCCGTCCGCGCCAACGACCAGGTCAGCTTTCAGAACCCGCTCTTCGTCGTCGGTGCGAATACGCACGCCCACAACGCCGGCGTCATCACGGATCAACTCCCTGACTGAAACGCCTCTGATCAAGTTGAACAACGGGTTGGCGCCAGCCTCTGCGACCAGCATCTCGAGCAGCGCCGGCTGGGACACTGCCATGAACCGGATCCCCTCCGCAGAACCGATGTCGAGTGATTCGCTCAGCAGCAGCTTGCCGTTCAAATAGACGTCTATCGTTTGCTGAGCGAAGCTTGGCAGCGCCGCGAGCTGAGGCTTCAGGCCCATCTGCTCCAGCGCCGCAATCCCGCTGGGCATGAGTACCTCGCCGCGAAATTCGCGGCCGAAATCCCTTCGGCGTTCCAGCAGGGTTACCTCGACACCACGGCAGGCCAGCAGATATCCGAGGCTGGCGCCTGCCGGACCGGCGCCGACGATCACGACGTGACCCATCGAAATCCTCCGTACATTCCGAAATGCCACCATAGCTCAAGCTCGGTTCTCGATCTTCCGGCACACGAACGCGCTACACCGCGCTGGCAGCCCACGTTGGCAAACAACAAGCAATAACGAGGAGGTCAACATGACTGGATCTGTTTCCGGAGGTGAGCAACACGAAGAGGTGCTCGACGCGCTGATCATCGGGGCAGGATTCAATGGTATCTACCAGCTGCATCGATTGCGTGAGAAAGGCTTTTCCGTTCAGATCTATGAGGTCGGTGCAGGGCTTGGTGGAATCTGGTACTGGAACTGCTACCCCGGTGCGCGGGTGGATTCCCACGTTCCCAACTACGAATACTCGATCAAGGAGTTATGGCAGGATTGGAACTGGACGGAACGTTTTCCCGGATGGGATGAGCTGCGTCGTTATTTTGCGTACGTCGACGAGAAGCTGCAGCTATCAAAAGACATACGGTTCAATACTCGCGTGAGCGGTGCCGAGTTCGACGAAAGCCGGAACCAATGGCGGGTGCGCACGTCCGACGGCCGCGAAACCCGGGCTCGGTTTCTGATTCCGTGCATGGGCTTTGCAGCCAAGGCCTACACGCCGGACTTCCCGGGTGTCGACACGTTTGCCGGGCCGTGTCACCACACCGGTCATTGGCCCCAGGAAGGATTGGACATGACCGGTAAGCGCGTCGGCATTATCGGCACCGGCGCCAGCGGAATTCAGGTCACTCAGGAGGCGGCGAAGGACGCATCGCATGTGACCGTTTTTCAACGCACGCCGAATCTGGCGTTACCCATGCGGCAACGCCGGCTCGACGAACAGACCCAGCAACAGATGAAGCTGAAGTATGCGGCGCAATTTCGGCAGCGGGCTGTGTCCAGTTCGAGCATGATCGACATCGTCGCAGACGATCGTGGCGCCAAGGACGCTCCCGAGGTACAACGCGAGGCCATCTTTGAAGCTGCCTGGCAAAAAGGTGGATTTCACTTCTGGTTCGGTACCTTCAGCGGCATTCTCCAGGACAAAGCTTCCAATCTTCTGGCCTACGAATTCTGGCGCGACAAGACCCGCGCGCGCATCAACGACCCCGAGCTGAAAGAAAAGCTCGCGCCGATGAAGCCGCCCCACCCGTTCGGCACCAAACGGCCATCGCTGGAGCAGAATTTCTACGATGTCTTCAATCAGCCCAACGTTGAACTGGTAGACGTACGCGAACGGCCCATCGAAGAAATCACCGCAACCGGTGTGCGTACCGCAGAGGATTCCTACGAGCTGGACATTCTGGTGCTGGCAACCGGCTTCGATTCGAGCACCGGCGGATTTACCCAGATCGACCTGCGCGGCACCAACGGTAAGACGTTGAAGGAAACGTGGGCCGACGGGGTCAAAACCTACCTCGGCTTTGCGGTCCCGGCTTTTCCGAACATGCTCATGCTGTATGGCCCGCAAAGCCCCACCGCTTTTTGCAACGGTCCGACCTGCGCCGAAGTTCAAGGCGATTGGGTCATAGACTGCCTGAGCCATCTGCGCGACCGTCAACTGGCTCGCATCGAGGCCACCGATACGGCCGCCGACAATTGGGCCGCGTACATCGCCGAGCTGGGAGAAGGAACGCTGTTTCCCGAGGCAGACTCCTGGTACATGGGTGCCAACATTCCCGGCAAGCGCCGGCAGCCCCTTTACCATCCGGACGTACAGGGATACGTCGAACAATGCGCGGATGCCGCGGCCAATGGTTACGCGGGGTTCGAGCTGGGCTGATCAGCGTCAGTCCGGGTGATCCCCGGCATCTTCTTCGTCATCGATGTCACGGCCCTCCTCGAGGGATGCTTCCAGATCCTCCGCGATCCGGTGAATACGCAGCACCATGGCTTCGATGAACGCCAGCCCGTGATCGTGAAGACTTTCCTGCCAGTCGTCTTCAATCGTCAGCGGATAAACAGCTTCCTCGAGCGCCAGAGCTCTTTCGCTCAGCCGATCGGCGACGTCCCGAATGTGGTTGTTTTCAATGTCTTCCCAGTTCATGAACTCGCCTCCCTGACGCGATCCTTCTAATGGCGCGTTACGCGCACCTATACTGCGCCGGGCACCGAAGCTACCACGAACAGGAGAATGTTGATGTTGAAAACGATCGCGGAACACAACGACTGGCGGGGGAAAGCCAGTCTGGATGACGGAGAGTGGACAACCTTCGTCGATCCCGAAACGACTCCAGGATTCTTTGACCACATGAACGACATCGTCAAAGTGAAGTTCATGGGCGAATCGTGGGAGACCGGTCCGTGGGTTGTTCCAAACCAGTTTCCGCCCAATACCAGAGCCGACCGTCATGCGCATGCCGCTGATACCATCTATGTGATCATGCGTGGCTCCATGACGTTCAACGACGGTACCGGGTGGTACAAAACCGGGGACGTACGTTGGGTGCGAGCCAACCATACGTACGGACCCGAGGAGTCCGGCCCGGATGGCTGTGAATTCATTCTCGTCTCCATGGGCCCCATCGATGTTCAGTGGGAGTCCGGCGATACCTACCAGGCCAACGCCTGACACGGAACCATCGAATGACGGCGGGTGCCTGTTACGTCGTGCCAGCGATTCGAACCTTATTCAGGGATCGCTCAACGTGGAATTCTGCCGCAGTCATTGAGGGTTGGGCGCTAAGGCCTGACTATGTCGCCGAGCTGTCTGGCGACATCTCTGGCGTTGTTCTCTTGTCTGACGATGCTCTAATCGAAGAAAGAACGCGTTTGAGCAACTTTAGTGAAGGCGCATCGAACCAGAAAGCGATGATCGAGCGATTCGTTGAACGCAGCTGTTGGTACAACTCCCTGATTCGAGATGAGGCCGCGCGTTTGGGCCTGAACACGGTCGCGATCTCATTGGTGATGAACTGATAGATCGAAAGCACCAGGGTGAACAAACCGACTGCCGGGAAGAGGAGCCCAAACGCCGCTGCGAACCCCGTCACTTTGAAACTGAGCTTGCCGCTGTTGCGTACGAGTTGGCGGGTCTTAAAGTTCGCAGTGGAATCGGCGATGGTTCCCCATTTCGCCTGCTGGGCGATGGGGTCATCGAAATCCAGCGGGTCGACCCGGTGTCCGCTGTGCACGTCAGTGATTACCGGTTTGATGCGCT
>JAYGEV010000427.1:0-28559 GCA_046582225.1 Pseudomonadales bacterium | reverse complement strand
GGCAAAATAAGCCCGTAGCCGAATCGGGAATGAACCTCTCTCCATCGTGTTCTCCAATTTTGGTGTGTTCGAAATGGTGCTCTGTGTCTTCGCAGCGCGGCGATTGTAGGCTAATAGCGCGCTTGAATTAAACGCTGATTGCCTAAGCGGGTTACTCCTGGTCGGCCAGCAATTGGTCGAGCTCGTTGTGAAAATGCTGCACGCGCATTTCGTCGTCGTTCAGAAAAATCGTGTCAAACCCCGCCGATGCAACCCCATGTCGGCTTTGGGGCGGGTTGCAACCCATGTACCCCCCTCATTCTGATCAATGTGCCGCCTGAGTGAATAATTTCCGCCGAAGTTATCTATACCCCGTTGCCAAGCCCAACCATACTGTATATATATACAGCCACACTTCTCGCGATCGAAGGTGCGCAGCAAATGACCACCCGGTGGCCTCGGATCGTCGCCCACGCCGATATGGACGCGTTTTATGCCGCTGTAGAACAACTCGACGATCCGTCGCTGCGTGGAAAGCCCCTGCTGATCGGACCTCGAAGCGGACGTGGCGTCGTTCTCACCGCCAGCTACGAAGCGCGCCCGTTTGGGGTCGGCAGCGCGATGCCCATGGCCCAGGCCCTGAAGCTCTGCCCTCAGGCGCTCGTGGTACCGCCTCGGTTCGAGCGCTACAGCGAACTGTCTGCTCGAATCATGGCAGTATTTCGTGATTTTTCGCCCCAGGTGGAACCGCTGAGCCTGGACGAAGCGTTCATGGAAATGTCCGGTGCGGAGCACATCTTCGGACCGCCGCGAGCCATGGGCCAGGCGATCAAGGACGCGGTCTATGAAGCCACCGGCGGACTGACCGCATCCGTAGGCGTCGCCGCGACCAAGTACGTCGCCAAGGTAGCCAGCGGGCACGCCAAGCCCGATGGACTGACCGTCGTGACCGCCGAGGACGCTGTTTCCTGGTTAGCCCCCATGCCGGTTGCACGGCTGTGGGGGGCGGGTCCAAAAACTCAGGCTCGGTTGCACGCATTGGGTTTGAATACCATCGCCGACGTCGCCAGTGCGGAGGTCGACATGCTCATCGACAAACTCGGCCAGGCCGGCAGCCACTTCTTTGATCTGGCCCACGCTCGGGACCCGAGACGGGTGCAGGCTCACCGGGTCGCGCGCAGCATGGGTTCGGATCGAACCCTGCAGAAAGATGTGGTGGAAAAGAGCGAAATCCTCGAGCACCTCAAGCGTTCGGCCGACCGCATTGGACGCCGATTGCGGCGTAAATGCTTTCTCGCCGGAGGCGTTCGGGTGAAGCTGAAGACCAGCGGTTTCGAACTGTTCACAAGACAATGCACGGTCGCGGAGCCAACCGACAGCGCTGCCGAACTCTATCAGGCTGCTGTCACGCTGGTGGAACGATTCGACCACCCCGGTCCGTTCCGTCTGGTGGGGCTTGCCGCTCATTCCCTGGTGAACCGACCCGAGGCGACGCAACTGTCGTTGCTGGCGAACGAAAACGGTCACCGGCAGCTGGAAAGGACTCTGGATACGCTTGCACTGAAATATGGCGAAGGGATCGTCCGCCGCGCCCGAGATCTTGGAAGCGCGACCGTCAGCGATTTCACGGTGAACCTCGATTTCACCGACAACCTGGATTCCGCGGCAGACGCAGGCTCCAGGACGGACCTCGACTTCGTCAGCGGTCCGACGTCAGACTGACTCCTCCCGCGTCTGGCGTTCAAAATACTGGTACAGCTGGCGGTCGTGACGGCTGGCCGCCGACAACCGGCCTGGACGTACCCACGGTTGCCACCTTGGTTCAGCGCCTTCGGGCTTATCACCCATTATGGTCACGCGCTGAATGACCCGCTCGCCTTCGAAATCGTTCAACACGAAGTGCTGAGTGCAGCGGTTATCCCACATCGCCACGGTGCCCTGGGCCCATCGATAGCGCACGGTAAAGCGTGGACTCTGAACCCACCCGGTGAGATAGCGCAGCAGCACCTCGCTCTCGGTCGCATTCATCTCGACGATTCGCCGGGTGAAGTGTTCATTCACGTACAGCGCCTTACGACCGGTCAGAGGGTGCACGCGCACCACCGGATGCACGGTCATCTGCTCGGGATGGTTATGCGGCAGCGCATCGTGCAGGGCGCTGAGGCCCTCGCACAGTTCCTGCATCGGTGCAGACAGTTCTTCAAACGCTGCATACAAACTTGCCCACATGGTGTTGCCACCCACCGGCGGACAACGCACCATATGCAACACCGAGATCAGAGCCGGTTCTGGCCTGAACGTGATATCGGTGTGCCATTCGTCTGCCACGCCGCCATGGCTTGCGGCCAGCTCGAACAGTTCCGGATACTTCGAGTCGAAAGGATTCTGCAGATTTGGGTGGCCTTCCAGCGGGCCGAACCGGCGCCCGAACGCGATATGCTGCTCGACCGTGATATTCTGATCCGGAAACAACAGCACCAGATTGTCGAGCAACAGAGACTCGATCGAGTTGATATCGGAGTCGCTTAACTGGCCAAGGTCAACGCCCCGCACTTCCGCGCCCAACGCTCCGGCAAGCCTGGTCACGGCCCAATCCTGCGAAACGTCGGCTGCTTCACTCATGATCGCGCTTCCTCGCCTGCAATTGCTTCAATCTCCCTGCCGGGCCCCGGGTGCCCCGGCACTCCCAAGCGAATCCGACGCGGCCGCCCAGTCAACATCTTCAATGATACGCGCAAAACGTTTGTTCAGTAGTTTTCGAAAGCGCGGATCTGTGAATATGTAGAGCCGGTTCGCAAGCACACCCTCGACCACCAGGCGTCCAACGATATCCGGATCAAGGCCCTGGGCTATGCCCTCGGAAATGTCCTCGAACGCGACCTTTGATACCTGCTTTCCAAAACGCCCAGGTCGGTTTCGAGGGGCATCGTAAATGTTGGTTCGCACCCCTCCAGGACAGAGCACCGAAGCGCCAAAACCCCCGGTACGACCTTCCTGGCGAAGCACTTCGGTGAGTCCCACAACCGCAAACTTTGTCGAATTATACGGACCCCATCCTGGCATGCCGCCCAGCAATCCGGCCATGGACGAGGTGTTGACGATATGGCCGCCCTCGCCCTGGCGCTTGATGTGCGGAACAAATGCCTGGCAACCATGCACCACGCCGAGGTAGTTAACCCCCACCGACCAGCCCCAGTCACCTTCGTCGCAATCCTCGATCAACCCGCCGGTACTGACGCCGGCGTTGTTGCATACCAGGTGAACCCGACCGAACGCCGCCAGCGTCGCCTCGGCCGCCGCGAAGACCGAGTCCCTGTCCGATACGTCACATACCACCGTATCTATTTCCCCACCGTCTTGACCACCGTCGATGGCCAGTTCGCTCGCCGCCGCGGCCAGCGCGGGCGCCTCGATATCCGCCATCATCACCCGCGCTCCGGCGTCGACCAGCGCCCGGGTGATACCCAGCCCGATACCGCTTGCGGCGCCGGTTACAAATGCGACTCTGTCTTTGATGGACTCCACGTTCTGCCCCCCAATCTGCCAATGGGATCGATTATAGGGCTTTTGCGAAGCTCCGATTAACACCTGGTTACCCGCGCCGCCGCTTGCCGGCGACGAACGCGGCATTATTCCTTGCTCGACAAACCAGTCCCCACTAGAATCCGCAACCGCGCCAACGGACCAACATCCTCGACGGACCCCCATTGGTTACCAGTTTGTTGCCGCGGGATCACGCGTCTAACGGACTGCCGCCCGACAAGGTATTCCTATTCATTCTGTTGAAGCGAGCGAGCGAATTTGGAATATAGAAGAACACTTTTTACCGACGGCCTGTGCGCTGGGATCCTGTTGTCCGCTCTCGCCTCGTCGGTAAGCGTATTCGCGGATAACTCCGCTGAGCGTGTCTCCACGCTTGCGCCGGACTTTGCGCTGCCGTCGATCTCGAACCGTCATGAGACCATCACGCTTTCGGCCTTTCGAGGCAAAACCGTTTACCTGGATTTCTGGTCCTCGTGGTGCGCGCCGTGCCGCGAGTCATTGCCTCTGCTCGGGGAACTTCACGAACAGTTCGCGGGCGATGAATTTGAGATCGTTGCGGTCAATCTCGACGCCCACCCGGCAGACGGCCGGGATTTAATGGCGCAATTTGATGTCGCCTACCCGGTCGCCAGCGACATCACCGGGGTCGCAGCTGATCTGTTTGGCGTGACCACGCTCCCCGCCGCTTACCTGATCAACGCACAGGGCGTCATTGAAACCGAATTACCGAAGATGGACAGGCAGAATATTTCTGCAATCAAGGCAAGCCTGCTGGCGCTTATTGAACCGGAGCAACAGGCGCGCCCGTTGGTAAACTAGAATCTGTAGTGGAGTCGCGAACGGATTATCGCATCGGTGTGTGATGTGAAATGCGGTGCTGCTTCAATGGAATAAACCACAGCGTGCCGTTGGCTGCTGGTAGAGGGGCTCATACATGGTCTTCGCGATAGCACTGGTCATTCTGGTCATTGGATCTGTTTTGTTCCACATATTCAGCCCCTGGTGGCTGACGCCGGTGGCATCCAACTGGGCGACCATTGACGCCACCATTGACCTGACGTTCTGGGTGACCGGGTTCGTATTTGTTGCCGTCAACCTGTTCATGGCATGGGCCGTGTTTCGCTACCGCTATAAGGCGAACCGACGCGCTGATTACGAACCGGAGAACAACAAGCTGGAGTGGTGGCTGACCGGCCTGACCACCATCGGCGTGGTGGCAATGCTGGCGCCGGGTCTGTTCGTATGGGCCGAGTTCGTCAACGTGCCCGAGGACGCCTGGGAACTCGAAGTCGTCGGCCAGCAATGGCACTGGACCTACCGGTTTGCCGGCGACGACGGAATTCATGGCACCAGCGACGCCACCCTGATTACCAAAAGCAATCCGTTCGGCCTCAATCCTGACGATCCCAACGGCCAGGACGACAAGGTCATATACGATCCCGTGGTACACATTCCGAGCGGAAGCCCTATGAAGGTCCTGCTCAGAGCCAAAGACGTTCTTCACAATTTCACCGTCCCTCAGTTCCGGGTGAAGATGGATCTGGTGCCCGGTCTGGTCACCTACGTCTGGCTGATCCCGGAGCGCACCGGTACCTTCGACATCCTGTGCGAGGAATTGTGCGGCGTGGGTCATTTCACGATGCGCGGACGTATCGTGGTCGAGGAGCCGGCAGATTTTGACGTCTGGCTGGCCAAACAGCCCACCTTTGCGGAAACCCAGGCGCATGCGCCCGGTGACCCGGTCGCCGGTCAGGCCTCATATGCGGTCTGCGCCGCCTGTCACGGCGCGCAGGGCGAAGGCAACCTGGCGATGAACGGACCGAAACTGGCCGGTCAGGGTGATTGGTATCTGCGCCGCCAGATCACTGCTTACAAGCGTGGCTACCGGGGCACCCATCCCGAGGACACCTATGGACAACAGATGGCACCGATGGTGGCCACGCTCTTTAACGAACAGGCGATAGACAACGTGATCGCCTATATCACATCGCTGCCAGACGATCCCGCTCCGGCGACGGTCAGGGGCGATCTGCAACACGGCCAGGAACTCTACCAGGGGTGCGTTGTGTGTCACGGCCAGGATGGCGGCGGAAACTTCGCCACCAACGCGCCGCGCTATACGGGCATGAGCGACTGGTATCTGGTCCGTCAGCTGAACAATTTTCGCAACGGAGTCCGCGGCACTCACCCGGATGACAAGTACGGCGAACAGATGGGTTTCATGTCCAAGCAGCTACACGGCAACCAGGACATCTACGACGTGGTGGCCTACATCAACTCGATGGCAGCGGCCGGTTCATAGACGGCGCCATCGGGTTTCGGACAAGAAAATACTAAAGAGCATTTTGAGGATAACGACAATGAACGATCAGCGTATCAGCAGGCGGAGGATCTGATGGCGTACGTGGCAATTGCCGATCGCGACGAACCGATGCATGACCCCCAGAGCTTCATCACGAAGTATGTCTGGAGTCAGGATCACAAAGTCATCGCTATTCAGTATGGCGTGACCGCAATCTGCGTGGGGCTGGTAGCGCTCGTGCTTTCGGGACTCATGCGCCTGCAGCTGGGGTTCCCGGGTGAGTTCTCGTTCATCGATCCCACCTCCTACTACCAGTTCATCACCATGCACGGCATGATCATGGTGATCTATCTGCTCACGGCGCTGTTTCTCGGCGGCTTTGGCAACTACCTCATTCCGCTGATGCTCGGCGCACGGGACATGGTGTTCCCGTACATGAACATGTTGAGCTTTTGGGTGTATCTGCTGTCGGTGATTGTGCTCATGGCAAGCTTCTTCGTTGGCAGCGGTCCGACCGGGGCTGGCTGGACGCTGTATCCACCTCAATCCATCCTGCCGGGCACCCCCGGCGCAGACACCGGCATTGTCTTGATGCTGGCGTCGCTTGCGCTGTTCATCGTCGCGTTCACGATGGGTGGCCTGAACTACATCACCACCACACTGCAGGCCCGAGCGCGCGGAATGACCCTGATGCGCATGCCGCTGTCGGTCTGGGGCATCGTCATGGCCACGCTCCTCGGCCTGCTGGCGTTCCCGGCGCTGCTGGTGAGCGCTGTGATGATGCTGCTCGACCGTCTGCTCGGCACCAGCTTCTTCATGCCGGCGCTGGTGTCGCTGGGCGACCAGCTGGATTACAGCGGCGGCACGCCGGTCCTGTTCCAGCACCTGTTCTGGTTCTTCGGCCATCCAGAGGTCTACATTGTCGCGCTCCCCGCATTCGGGATTGTTTCGGACATTCTGAGTACCCACGCGCGCAAAAACATTTTCGGCTATCGGATGATGGTCTGGGCCATTGTCGCGATCGGGGGGTTGAGCTTCGTGGTGTGGGCGCACCATATGTATGTGAGCGGCATGCACCCGTACTTCGGCTTTTTCTTCGCGACCACCACGTTGATCATTGCGATTCCAACCGCCATCAAGGTCTACAACTGGGTCCTCACCCTGTGGCGGGGCAATATCCGCCTGACGGTGCCGATGCTGTTTGCGATCGGATTCGTTTTCACGTTCGTCAACGGCGGCCTGACCGGATTGTTCCTGGGCAACGTGACCGTGGATCTGCCGCTGTCAGACACCTACTTCGTGGTTGCGCATTTCCATATGGTCATGGGAGTTTCACCGATCCTGGTCGTATTCGCAGCGATCTACCACTGGTATCCGAAGATGACCGGACGGTATCTGGACAACACCCTCGGCAATGTCCATTTCTGGATTACGTTCATCGGTACCTACGCGATTTACTACCCGATGCACTACCTCGGATTCCTCGGCCTGCCGCGTCGTTATTACGCGATGGGTGGTGCCGAATTCGTTCCGGAATCTGCGGCAACCTTGAATGCTGGAATTTCCGTCGCGGCCCTGATCGTTGGAACGGCACAGCTGATCTTTATCTACAACGCCATCGTCAGCATCCGCAAAGGCAAGCCTGCCGGGCACAATCCGTGGGAAGCGACCACGCTGGAGTGGCAGACGCCACAGACCCCGCCCGCCCACGGGAACTGGGGTGACAAACTGCCGGTGGTACATCGCTGGGCCTACGATTACAGCGTTCCCGGTGTTGAGGAAGACTTCATTCCCCAGAACGTGCCCCACAGCGACGCAAAGCCTGCGCACGGCTAACCTGAAAGTAATGGGCACACGATTGGAAAACCGCGACACGTGAACATCTTCAAGCAACTCACCGAAAAGCCTTGGCTCGCCCCGAGCGACGAGGTGCTCGCCGATCTTCAATCCGGGGCCCTGGCGATCGACGTACCGCCGTCTAAGGTTGCGCTGCGCGTATTTCTGGCCGTGGTCTGCGTGCTGTTTTCGCTGTTCTGCGTCGCGTACTACGTTCGTATGGGTCTTGCCGACTGGCGCCCGTTGCCGGAACCGGATCTGCTGTGGCTGAACACCATCGTGATATTGCTGAGCAGCGCTGCGCTGCAATACACCCGGCATGCGGTACAGGGCGGCAACGTCTCGCGAATGAACGCAGGGCTGATAGCGGGCGGTCTGCTGACCGTGGGTTTTCTGATCGGCCAATACGTCGTTTGGCAGGACCTGCGAAGCGACGGATATTATGCGGCGACCAATCCGGCAAACGCGTTCTTCTACCTGCTCACTGCGGTGCACGGACTGCACCTGATCGGTGGATTGGTGGTGTGGGGGCGAACAGCCGTCAAGGTGTGGAAAGGGGCGGAACCCTATCAGGTAAGACTCAGTGTGGAACTGTGCACGACCTACTGGCACCTGCTGGCGCTGGTCTGGCTGGTAATTCTCTGGATACTGATTTCAACGTGAGAAATACATAGTAATGGCAAACGACGTAGCGACTGCAGACGTTTCGACGTTGGCAGAAAGCGAGGGCTGGCAGGGCATCGTTGGGGACTGGTCCGCGGATAAGCAGACATTCTCCGTGCCCTGGGGCAAGGCGATGATGTGGATATTCCTGCTCAGCGACACCTTCATCTTCAGCTGCTTTCTCACCAGCTACATGAAGGTGCGAATGTCCACCACCGTACCGTGGCCCAACCCAAGCGAGGTGTTCGCGCTGCACGTCGGCGGCACCAGCGTCCCACTGCTGCTCATCGCCATCATGACCTTCGTGCTGATCAGCAGCAGCGGCACCATGGCCATGGCCGTGAATTACGGCTACCGACGCGACAAAAAGAAAACCGTGGCGCTCATGCTGGCGACCGCGGCATTCGGCGCAATGTTTGTGAGCATGCAGGCCTTCGAGTGGACCAAGCTGATCGAGGAGGGCGTGCGACCCTGGGGCAACCCATGGGGTGCGCCTCAGTTCGGCTCAGCCTTTTTCATGATCACCGGCTTCCACGGGCTCCACGTGTCGGCAGGCGTGATCTATCTGGTCGTGGTCGCGAACCGGGTCAGAACCGGCTTCTATGACCAGAAAGGCAATTATGACATGGTCGAGATCACCGGCCTCTACTGGCACTTTGTCGACCTGGTTTGGGTATTTATCTTTGCATTTTTCTACCTTTGGTGAGGCACTGACATGGCGCACGCGGGATTAGACGCGGGATCCGACGCTCACGGTGAGGGTCAGCAGCACCCGATCAAACTGTATCTGTGGATCTGGCTGCTGCTGTTCGTGCTCAGTTCGCTTTCATACATGGTCGACTACGTAGGTTTCGAAGGCTATCTGCGGTGGACGCTGATTCTGGTTTTCATGTTTTTAAAAGCAGGTTTCATCGTCGCGATCTTCATGCACATGGCATGGGAACGGCTGGCGTTGATCACCGCGATACTGGTACCTCCAGGGGCTTTGCTGGTCTTAATCAGCCTCATGGCCATCGAAGCCGACTATACTTTCCTGACCCGCATCGTGTTCTTTGGAGGGTGATCGAAAAGCCACCGGAGTCGCCATATGAAAATGCAGCGCCACGTCGTGATCAGCGATGATCTCGACGATCTCGAACATTTGGAAGAGGAACTCGAGTCCCAGGGTGTGCCGACGCCCCAGATCCACGTTTTCACCCTGGATGACACTTCGGCTGAACGGTACGTTCATCTGCACGATGTTCAGTCGATCATGAAGCGCGACGTCGTCCACTCGTTAATCATCGGAGCCATCATTGGCGCAGTTGTCAGCGCATCGGTGCTCGGCGCGACCGCCGCGTTCGGCTGGCACCGGTCGGCGGCCGGCTGGATGCCTGCTATCTTCCTGGCAGTTATCGCCCTGGGTTTTTGTACCTGGGAGGGTGGCCTGTTCGGAATGCAAACCCTCAACCACCATTTCAAGAAGTTCAAGTCCAGCCTTGAAGACGGCAACCACGTGTTCTTTTGTGATCTGGAACCCGATCAGATTGCAACATTCCGCGGGGTCGTGGAGGCCCACCCACGCGCGGAACTTGCCGGAACCGGGGTTTCAACACCGCATTGGATCCTCGCGTCGCAGGTCTGGCTTACCCGTTTTTTTGGCGACACCCTGCCCTAGCTGTCCGATCGCCGTCTTGTCACGACCCGCGCTTTGCCCGCATGCGTCGCTGAGCCTCGTCCATAACCCAACGATCTCCTTCCGTGCGGGTCACATTTAACTGCATCTCCGCGATTTTCCAGCCGCTGCTGGTTTTCACCAGCTTGTCGTCATAGTAGCCAAACATCGTGTAACGGTTTTTGCCATCCGGGGCGTCATCGATCCAATGCTCGGCGCGCATGTGCGCGAGCAGGCGCGCGGTATCACCTTCCACGGTAACGCGATGATTGGTCATGAAGTGTTGCGTGGCGGCGAGTTCCGCGAAAATGCGGGCCTGGGCCTCGACCACCCGGTCGGTATCGAGGAGGCGTGGCTCCTGCCCGTTCCACGAACTCAAATCAAACACCACCTGGTCCAGAAAGATGCTGCGCCAGAGTTTCCAGTCGCGGGCGTCTAACCCGGTGGCGTAGCGCGACATCACATCGATGATCAGAACGCGATCCTGAAGGCTTTGCAGCTGATCTGTCATGCGGTTTTTTCCGGTGGAGGCAGCTTCAATCCGATCAGAATCAGGCATGCCACGAACAGGGCGACAACGAAGCCATCGAAGGCCGGTAGATAGGAGTCCGTCGTCTGCCGGATCCAGCCAGTCAGTGGCGGGCCGACAAACGCAAAGGGCAATGTTACCGGACCGATGAATCCCATGACCCGACCAAACGACACCGCTCCGAAGCCGCGGCCAATGGCCGCAGCCATGAGTGGCATCATCGCGCCGGCCGCCAGACCGAAGATCAGGACCCCGGTCATCAGCATGGCAAAACCGGGTGCAACGGACCGCAGCAGCACGAAAGCCACCATCTGCAATGCGAACGAGGCCCACAGCAGACCACGTATGCCCATACGATCCGCCAAAGTACCGAACAGCACCGTACCGAGGATCGCGGTACCGCCAATGGCTGAAATGAACAAAGATGCCTCCGCCAGCCCGATGTCCATATCGCGGGCGTACGGAATCACGTTCGCATTGAAAGCACCAGCGATCGCGCCTACCGCGCCGAAGGATAGCGCCAGCACCCAGAAGTTGGCGGAGCGCAGCACCTCCGCGGCTGCCCAGACCTTTCCGCCAGCAGCCTGCGTCGACACCGGTCCACGTACCCCATCGACGTTGAGGTTCATATCCTCGGGCCGGTTTCGAATGGTCAGCCACAACGCAGGAACCAGAAATACATGCAGAGCCGCAAACATCAGGAGGGTTTCACGCCATCCGTAGGTACCGATGAACGAGCCGACCAGAGGCGCCAGCAACAGCCCACCGGCAGGCGCTCCCATACTCGCGATGCCCACCGCACGACCCCGATAGCGTTCGAACCATTTTGCGACGACCGTGTTTGCTGCCAGCGGTCCAAACATTGCTCCACCAACCGCGATCCCCAGGCCAAACAGCACCCCAAGCTGCCACAATTCATCGGCGTATGACATCAACACGAACGCAACCGCATTGACTACCGCACCAATCATCATGATCGCGCGTATCGAGCGACGATCAAGGATCGGGCCTACTACCGCACCCACCAGCGCCATCATCACACCCAGAATGGACAGGCCTAGGTTGGCGGTCATGAACGAGGCGCCAAACTCATCGATCAACACAGGAATAAAAAGGCCGTAAGTTGCCACCGAACATCCCAATGCCAGGAACTGGGCGAAAAAGGAAACCACAACGATCCACCAGCCGTGAAAGACGCCCGACCGCGCTTCGCTGAGCGACGCATCAGCCATGCCTGGACTCTTCTAAACCTTCGGCCTCCGGCAAAGCCGCCGCGATCCTCGCCATGTCGGCCTTCAGCGTGCGGCCGGCAAGAAAATAGTGCCACGCCGCCCAGACGTTCAGGCAGCCGAATACCAGCAGCGAATAGCGCAGCGAGTCTGCTCCGTACTGTGGAGCGAAGTAGTCACTGAGAATGCCGACGGCCTGTGGACCCAGACCCATGCCGATGATGTTGACCACAAACAGCAAGATGGCTGCCGCCACTGAACGCATCTCCACCGGCACCAGTCCCTGTATCATCGCGAACGTGGGCGCGAGGTAGAAGCCGCCAAAAAATGCCGGCACCAGATAGATCGCCAACGCCGGTATCAGATCATCAAACAGAAAGAACGCCACCAGAAACGGCACCAACCCGCCCTTCCCGGCTGCGACCACCCAGGTCAGCCAGCGCGGATCACGATTGGCAAGGAAATCGGCCAGCCGACCAGCGGTAAAGGTGCCAAGGCCACCAATGACCCCGGTCATCAGCGCCAGGGTCAGACCGGTTTCGGTCTGGGTCAGGCCGTGGGATCTGACAAAGAAAGCCGGCAGCCACAGCACCATACCGTAGCCCACGAAGCCGGCGAGCGACGAACCCGCAACCACATGCCGCGTCGCAGGCGTGCGCCACATGGTGCGTGCCACCACCCAGAAACCCGGAGCCGCCTTTTTTGCGCTGACCCGGTCCTGCTCGGCACCGCCTCGCGTCGGTTCCACCATGGTGAAACGAACCAGGAGGGCGATCAGCAAGCCCGGCAGACCCACCACAATGAACGTCGTTCGCCAGCCCCAGTTGTCACTCATCCAACCGCCGCCGAGGTAGGCAATCAGCAACCCGAAATTGACTCCTAGCGCAAAAATGCCCATCGCGGTCGCGCGCTGTTGCGGGCTGAACAGATCCGAGATCATGGAATGCGACGGCGGGCTGGATCCCGCCTCACCGATGCCAACCCCGATCCGCGTAAGAGCCAGCTGCCCAAAGCTGCCGACATAGGCACAGGCAACGGTCATCACAGACCACGCCGCGGTCGCCGCCGCAATGATATTGCGACGATTGCTGCGGTCCGCCAGCATCGCGATGGGCATCCCCAGCGTCGCGTAGAACAGCGCGAAGGTCAGGCCGATGAGGAACCCCATCTGCGTGTCGGATGCGCCAAGTTCATTCTTGATCGGTTCGAGCAGGATACCCATGATCTGGCGATCAACGTGACTGGAGGTGTACACCACCACCAGTACACCGAGCGCATACCAGCGGTACCAGGACCGCCGAAGCAGTCCCGTTGTGTCATCGCCTGTCATGGTTTCTCCTCGTCCGGGCTCTAGCATAGGTAATCCGACGGCCGCGGAACAGTAGTAGAATTCGGGGCGCAGCATGGTCAAACCAGGAGGGTTAGATCCGTGGCCGAGACCATCATCCGTGAAGTGGACATTTACGATGGTACCGGAGCCGAATCCGTCGTCGGTGATATCGGCATCGACGGTGATCGGCTGATCCTCAATCCTGATCAGTCCGGCTCGACGAACGTAATTGACGGGCGGGGGCTGGCGGCATCTCCCGGCTTCATCGACGTGCACACCCACGACGACTTCGCCGCCGTGCTGCATCCTGACATGGCCTTCAAGGTCTGCGGAGGCGTGACCACCTGTGTAGTCGGTAACTGCGGAATGGGCGCAGCACCGTTCCGCCAGGCCGCAGTGATGGCCCGGGCGTTTCACCCCAACGCACAATTGCCCGAATGGGATGGGTATTCGGGGTATCTGGATCTGCTGGATGCAAACCCGCCGGGCGTAAACATCGCCGCTCTGGTGGGTCACGGAACCCTGCGGATGGCGGTGCTTGGCAACTCGGCTCGAGCGCCCGAAAACGACGAACTCGCGCGCATGCAGAATCTGCTCGTCGAAGGCCTCGAAGCCGGCGCCATCGGCATGTCCAGCGGCCTCATCTACGACCCCGGCCGCCATGCACAGACCGACGAACTCATCGCGCTGGCAGGCATGATGCAGGCAACCGGAGGCGTGTACACAACCCATATGCGCGACGAAGGTTTGAATCTGCTGCAATCAGTGGAAGAAGCGATCGCGGTCGGGGCTGGTGCCGGCGTGGCAGTTCAAATCAGCCATCACAAAGCTTCCGGGCGAGCTGCGTGGGGTCTGGTGACGAAATCGCTGCTGCTCATCGATGCCGCCCAGAGAGCTGGCGCAAATGTGCACGCCGATCAGTATCCGTACACCGCGGGCAGCACGATTCTCTCAGCCATTTTCAGGCAGGGACGCTTTGGCACCGACAGTGACGTGATCAGTGCCAGTGACGTCGTCATCGCGACCGCCAGCGGGTTTGCAGATTGGGAAGGCAAGTCCATCGCAGCACTTGCGGGCGAGTTCGACACCGACCCCGACAGCGCCGCCGCGAGCGTCTTGAAACGCTGCCCGGGTGCGACCGTCATTCTGCACAGCATGAACGAGGACGACGTGAAAACCGTGATGCGCCACCCCAGCACCATGATCGGGTCCGACGGCATACCAACCCTCGAAGGCCGCCCACACCCCCGTCTGTACGGAACCTTCGCTCGCGTCCTGGGTCACTACAGTCGAGAGCTGGGACTGTTCCCGCTGGAAGAAGCGGTGTATCGAATGACCGGATTTCCCGCCGCCAAGTTTGGATTCGAAGACCGCGGCGTGATCCGCGACGGGGCGCTGGCCGATCTGGTGCTGTTCGACCCCTGTACTATTCTGGATATGGGCACTTTTAGTGATCCTAACCAATACCCCGTGGGAATCCACAAAGTCTGGGTCAACGGCACGCTTACCGTCGACGGGTTAAAACACACCGGCGCACGGGCCGGCAGGACCCTACGCAACGGCGCCACACGATGACCCGCAAGCCACGACTGCACAACGCAAGCGCACGCAAGCTGTGGGATCTTGCTGCAGAAACTGACCGCGTAACTACAGCGGCGCGGGACAACACGGCAACCCGCGGCGAACTTACCGGGTCAACGTTCACAATCACCAGCCTTGGCCGAATGGGCGGGATCGCCACAACACCGGTCATCAATGCCCCTGAGGTGGGAATCATCGGGGTCAACAAAGCCGTGAAGCGGCCCATGGTCATCGACAATGTTGTAGTCGTGCGGTTGATGATGAACCTGTCATCCTGTTTCGATCACCGGTTTGTCGACGGCTTTGAGGCCGCTTCGATGATTCAATGCCTCAAGGCGTATCTCGAAGAACCAGCGACCCTGTTTATCGACTAGTCCGCATTCCGTCCTCGTCGCGTTGCAGCAACCGAGCCCTTCCGTCATCGTCGACTATCAGTTCTAGGGCCGTACCTCGTAGTAGAGATTTCCTGGATCGTCGAAATCGTGCAGATCAAAGCGGCTGAAGCCGGCCTCGCGGACCATGGTTTCGGCAACTTCCGGATTGAACCCCAGGGTTCCGAGCCCCGCGCCGTCGGGCTCCGACAGCGCCGATGACATGCATGCCGACACAGAAAAACCGTAGAACATGGCCAGCAGCGGGTTCCTCATGTTCGCCTTGAAATCGGGATGGCTGCGAATGTCCTTGATCAACCACGTGCCGTCAGCCCGAAGCGTTTTTCGAATGGCCGCTATCACGGCCGCAGGTCGCGTCATGTCGTGGATGCAATCGAACGTAATCACGAAATCATAGGTCGGCTCGCCGGGCAACTCCTCGCCACTGGCGACGAACGCTTTGAGATTCGACAGCCCCTGCGCGTCGATCTTTGCACGAAGACGTTCCACCGCATGAGCGCTGAGGTCGTAGCCATGAAATTCCGAATTTGGAAACGCCTCGGCCATTGCCGCCACTGCCAGGCCGCCACCACAGCCCACATCGGCAACCGTTGCACCACGCTCAAGCTTGGCCATGACTCCGTCCAGCGCGGGAATGATCTGCGGTACCAGCGCCTGGCGAACCCACGGCCCGAGCATGCGTTCGGTACGATGGGCGGCATTGGGACCGAGATCCTCATAGCTCAGACCAATGCCGGTTCGAAACGCGTCCACCAGCTTGTCGACGGTCTCTGGTGCGGTCTGACCCGAGAAAGCGCCGGTGGCGAATGCCAGGCTTCCTTCTTCGTCGGCCAGTACCGCCGCGCCCACCGGGGTGAGCTCAAAACGATCGCCGTCATGGTAGTCCAGCAACCGTGCCGCCGCCTGACCGCGCAGCCATTCCAGCAACCAGCGCTCCTTGAGGCCCGTGCGCTCAGCAAGCTCTGCAGCGGTGACCGGTCCGATGCCATCCATGGCAGCGTAAAGACCGAGGCGGTCACCGATGTGAATCATCAGCGACACCATCTCGCCCTGCTTATAGCTCCATACCGAAAACGAAAACTGCTTTACCTGATCGGAATCGACGTCCACTTCTGCCATGTTGCCCCCGTTAATTTTTCTGTCCTTAGTGCTCGTGAACCTGCACCGGAAGGTGCGTATAACCTTTCACGAACGCCGAGAACGTTCTCTGCGGCTCCCCCACCACTTCAACCATGCGAAAACGCTTTAAGATCTCTTCCCAGACGATCCGCAGCTGCATCTCTGCCAGCCGATTGCCCATACACCGGTGGATGCCGAAGCCGAACGCCAGGTGGTGGCGTGCATTTGGTCGATCGATGATGAACGCATCGGCATTGTCGATGACTTCCTCGTCACGATTACCCGATACATACCACATGATTACCTTGTCACCCACCTTGATCAGCTTGCCGCCGAGTTCAGAGTCCACCAGTGCGGTCCTGCGCATATGGGCGAGCGGCGTTTGCCAGCGAATGATCTCCGGCACCATCTTCTCGATCAGGGCGGGATTGTCGCGCAGCTTCTGATACTCCGCCGGGTTCTTGTTCAACGCCAGCACTCCGCCGCTGATCGAGTTCCGGGTCGTATCGTTGCCACCCACGATCAGCAGAATCAGGTTGCCGAGAAATTCCATGGGCTGCATATGCCGGGTCTCTTCACCGTGGGCAAGCATGGAAATCAGATCGGTCCCGGGCTCGGAATTCACACGCTCATTCCACAGCCGCGTGAAATATTCGAGACATTCCAGCAACTCATCGCGCCGCTGCTGGTTGGTTTCGATGATTCCAGCCCCAGGGATCGCGGTGGCAACATCCGACCAGCGGGTGAGTTTGCGCCGCTCCTCAAAAGGAAAGTCAAACAGCGTCGCCAGCATCTGAGTCGTGAGCTCCACCGACACGGTGTCGACCCAGTCGAAGGTTTCGCCACGCGGCAGCGAATCAAGAATCTTCGCAACCCGCCCACGAATCGTATCCTCAAGCTTCACAAGATTTCGCGGAGCCACCACCGGAGTCACGGTCGCCCGCTGTACATCGTGCTTGGGCGGATCCATCGCAATGAACATCGTCGGGCGAAAACCGCTGTCGGGCTCGATCTGTTTGACCGGCGGGCCCAGGGTAATCCCACCCTGGGATGAAAAGATCTCATGGTGGCTGTCGACGTAAAGGATGTCGTTGAACTTGGTTACCGACCAGAATGGCCCATAGTCGCTCTCGGCACAGTAGTGCACCGGGTCCTCTTTGCGCAGGCGCTCGAAATAGCGCCAGTGGGCATCGTTCTGAAACAGTGACGGCTGAGCGACATTGAGGTCCTCCAGCGCGAGGGAGTACGGATCGGGAATCGCCGCATCGGCGCCTATAACCTGACTCATTCCGTCGCCTCGATGAGAACTGCCCTTGTCGCGATGGTAGTGGGATAGCCGATCAAGGTCTATCCGCCGTTTTCGGTGAGCACAACCCGTTCGCGACCTCGGCCATCCGCCCGGTATATCATCCATCATCAGTTGCCAGGCCCGCATCACGACAAGGAAACCAACCCTCAATATGACAACCACCGACCAGAATTCATCGGAGGCGCGGGCAAGCCTGTCGCAACAGGTCGCCGACCTGCGCACCGAGGGTGAGGAACTGTCGATGCTGCTCAGCTCGCTCGATGCGCCAGATTGGGATCGCACCACTGGCTTTAAGGGCTGGACCATTTACGACGTCGTGGCGCACCTGCACTTTTCCGATCACATGGGCGTGACCACCATGCGCAGCAGCGACGCGTTCCACGAACTCATGGCGGACGTCAGCGCCTCGGGACTGGCAATGGCTGATTACACGCGAAACTGGCTCGGCGATGTTTCGGCCGCACAGCTGCTGTCACGATGGCGCGAGCTGTTCGCCGATATGTGCGGCCGGCTGGCCGCGATGGATCCGGACGAACGCCTGACCTGGGCAGGCCCGGGGATGAAACCGCGCATGTTTACCACCGCCAGGCAGATGGAAACCTGGGCCCATGGCTGGGAGATATATGACCTGCTCGGCGCGCCCCGGCAGCATACCGACCGCATCAGGAACATTGCCACGATCGGCGTCCGTACCTTTGGCTGGACATTCATCAATCGCAAACTCGACGTCCCGGCGGACGTTCCCCATGTACGGCTTACCGCGCCGTCCGGTGCGATATGGGAGTTCAACGACAGCCAGTCACCTAATCGAGTCAGCGGGGATGCGGTGGAGTTCTGCCAGGTCGTCACCCAGGTGAGAAATGTCGCCGACACCTCGCTCGAGGTGACTGGCGAGTCGGCCTCCCGATGGATGGCGATCGCACAGTGTTTTGCCGGCGCGCCTGCTGATCCACCGGCGCCGGGAACGCGACAGCCGAGCTAGCGCAAGCGGATCTGTCGATGCCTGCACCTCGAACTGAGCATGCTCAGGCTATGGAACAGGCCGAGACGTTAACCAGGCTCGAAAACGACGGCGCGATCAAACCTTACGATCCTGCTCCTTCCAGTACGGATCCTTGAGTTCGCGCTTGAGTATTTTGCCGGTCGGCGCCTTGGGCAGACTGTCGACGAAATCCACCGACTTCGGCTTCTGATACGAGGCAAGATGCTCGCGAGCAGTGTCGATGATCTCCTGCTCCGTCGCGCTCGCGCCCGGTTGCAGAACCACCACCGCTTTCACCGACTCACCCCATTCGTCATCGGGCACGCCGATGACCGCGGCTTCGAGCACCGCGGGGTGTTCGTAGATCGCGGCTTCGACCTGGGTCGAGTAGATGTTCTCGCCGCCGGAGATGATCATGTCCTTGGCCCGATCGACGATGAACACGTAGCCCTCTTCATCCCAGGTCGCAACATCACCGGTCCACATCCAGCCATTCCTGATCGTCTGCGCGGTGAGTTCCGGCTGACCCCAGTAACCCAGCATATTGGCATCCGACTGGATCACGATCTCGCCGGCGGTGTTGCCGTCCTTAGGAACGGGTCGCCCATCGGTATCGACGACCTGCACGCGGGTAACGAGCCCTTCCCGCCCGCACGAGTTCAGCCGCTCGGCATGGATCCCAGCCACCGCATCCCGGTGGTCTTCCTGTGACAGGAACGTCATGGTCATGCCTTCGGTCTGACCGTAGCCCTGGATCAGCGTGCAGGGAAACGAATCCAGCGCCGCCTTGACCACGGTGGCCGGCATCGGCCCGCCGCCGTATTGAATGTTGCGCAGGCTCGAAAGGTCGTAGCTTGCGAAATCGTCCACCGCCATCATCCAGTTGAGCATCGTGGTGATGCCGAGAAACGCTGATACGCGTTCCGCCTGGATAATCTCCAGGGCCTGGCGCGCCTCGAAATTCATCAGCACCACCGGGCATCCGTGAGCCATGTAGTTCATCGCCAGAGCAACCGGAATGTGAAACATCTGTCCGGTGAGCATGTACACGTCATCGGGCACGATGCGCTCCGCGACGGTCTGATTCATCATGCCCATGAACAGGGTTTTGTGTGAGTGCAAGGCACCTTTGGACAGGCCGGTGGTTCCGCCGGTGTAGAGAATCAGCACCGGATCGTCGTCGCCGGTGGTTGCCGTTCGCGCTGGTTCATCGTCGGCTGCTGCGGCTACCAGATCGTCAAACGAGCCATCGCTGTCAGCGCCGAATTCCAGCCATTGAGGAATGTCGACCAGGCTCTGCAACGCTTGTTGCTCGGTATGGAATTCGTCCGACGTGACCAGAACGCTCGGACTCCCATCCTCCAGAATCCGCGCCAGCTCAGGTACGCCCAGGCGCCAGTTCATCGGCTGAGCAATCAGTCCTGCCCGGGCACACGCGAAATAGACCTCAAAATATTCGATGGAGTTTTTCGCCAGCACACCGACCCGCGCGCCCTTCTCCAGGTTCTGGTCGCACAATCCGTTGGCGAGTCGTCGAACTCGGGCATCCAGCTCACCGAACGACACCCGGCGCCCGCTTGTGGTATCTATGATTGCGGGTCGCGCCGAATCCAGACCGGCCCACTTGGCGGTAATGTTTCCGATGTTCACTTGCTTACCCTGATGTCACGTATTGATAGACGGCCGTCACGCCCATGACCGACATTAACAAAAATGTTCCCTGCGCGCCGATCAGACGTGGGTAGTTCACGTTCGCGCCTGGCGCTCGATCAAGACCCCAGACATGAAGGATCCGAAGCACCACCAGCGTGCTGCCAAACAGGTGAATCACAAATCCGCCAACGCCCGTCAGCTCGACGGCGAACATGACGATCAGCGACAACGGTACGTTTTCAACAAAGTTCGCCTGCACCCGCATGGTCGCGTCACCGCGCCACTCCGGCTGGCCGGGGCGCACGCGCGCATACAACACGAGATTTGCCAACGCCACGCTCATCAACCCGAACACACCCGCATACAGGACCGTTACCGGAATCATGTCTGCGCGAGCCCGACGATGACTGCAAGGGTTCGGGCAGCGGCAAGCACTACGCCGATGTACCCGTATTGATCAATCCAGAACAGGCCGAAGGCCTGAGGTGTTCCGGGTTCAGCGGTTGCAACTTCCCCACGGCGCAGTTGCCTGGGTAGTCCGCCGACCCAGATCACCTGGAATCCATGCCAGAGTGCGCCGAGCCCGACGACCACCAGCCAGTCTGCAATCACCATCTCCCCTCCGAACGAAGCTCAATTTTCACGCCGCGTACAAACTGGAGTAGGATACAGATATTCAAAAGAAAGGGGGTAAGCATGATCCTGGAAGGGAAAACTGCGGTGGTCACGGGTTCCGCGGTCGGCATTGGCCGTGGCATATCGGTCGCGCTCGCAGAGCAGGGAGCGAATGTAACCTGCCTTGACATCGACGCGGTGAATAATCGCCGAACCGCCGAACTGGTTCGTGACGCCGGCGCGGAATGCATTGCCATCGACTGTGATGTGGCCGACAAGATTCAGGTTCGGCACGCCATCAATACGGCTGTACAGTCATTCGGTCGGATCGACGTGTTGATCAACAATGCCGCGCTTTGGGAGGACTCGTCGTTGCTGGGCGGCAGCTACGAAAGCCAGACCGACGCATACGATCGTGCCATGGGCGCGTGCGCGATGGGTGCGTACTACTGCGCCCGGGCAACCGTGCCCGCGATGCTGACGGTTGGCGGAGGCAATATCATCAATGTCATCACCGAGCACATCAAAGAAGGCCACTACATCACCGGCCGTCCGGCGCTCGGCTATGATTGTGCGAAGTTTTCCATGTGGCGCCAGGTAGAATCCTGGGCTGCCGAGCTCGAAGAGAAAAACATACGCGTCAACGGTCTGTGCTTCGGCGCCACCGACACGCCAATGCTGCGCGGAGTTGCCCCTGACCTGGCCGACGTCGCGATGAAGATCGAGGATCTCGGTCAGGCTGTTGTCAACGTGATCTCCCACGGTGACGGTGGTCCGACGGGTGAGACCTGGCTGTTCGGTACCTCGGGTACACCACGCGAAGACAGCCTTGTGGCTATCGCCGCATTGGCGCCCTGAGCGAGACCCCGAGATGGCAGATCGCGGAGGCAACGAAGGCTTAAACCTGCAGCTGTATCTGAAACGGGTTCCCCACGGTATCGCCGGTCCTGACGACTTTGAGGTGCGCGAAACGCAGATACCCGAGATCGGCGACAGTGAGGTTCTGATCCGCTCGCACTATCTGGGCGTGGATGCGGCGCTGCGACTCATTGTACGCGACAGCAAGGACTTTCTGTTCCGTGTGCAGCCCGGCGATCTGGTACGTGGCACCGTGGCAGGCGAGGTGATCGAATCCAACCACCCGGGCTATTCGGTCGGCGAACAGGTCCTTGCATCAGCCGGAATGCAGAATTATGCAGTTAGCGACGGTAGCGATCTGGAACGCTGTGATACATCCCAGGCGCCGCTTTCTTCCTGGCTCGGCGGCTTCGGCGTGTCAGGCCTCACGGCCTATTTCGCGATCACCGAAGAGTGCAAACCACAACCCGGGCAAACCGTGCTGATCAACGGTGCCGCCGGCGCGGTAGGATCCATGGCCGGTCAGATTGCAAAAATGGCCGGGGCACGCACCATCGGCATTACCAGCAGCGATGAGAAGTGCCGCTGGCTCACAGACCAACTCGGCTACGACATCGCCATCAACTACCGTCAGGGTAATCTGTACGACAAGCTGTCAGACGCGGCCCCCGACCGCATCGACGTGATCTTCGACAACGTCGGCGGAGAAGTACTCGATGAGAGCTTGCGTTTGATCGGCATGCGCGGCGTGGTGTTGTTGTGCGGCTCCACATCCCAGTACTCGCAAGACACGATGACCGGGCCCAACAACTATATATGGCTTGGCACGATGCGCGCGCGCATGCAGGGATTCGTAATCTTCGACTACGCGGATCGCTACACCCAAGCCCGTGCGCGGATGGCGAAATGGATTGAGACCGGCCAGCTAAAGCTGGCCGAGCACATTGTTGATGGCGATGTCGGCGACTTCCCGGACGTGTTCCGCCAACTCTACGAGGGCCACAACAGGGGCAAGATGCTGATTCGGTTGCCCGCCGCCCGCTGAATCATCACACAGTCACGGGCATTACCACGACCAGCCGTGCGGCACGCTAGCCCACCGACCCTGCCCAGGTGCGCGCCTCATCCGAGGCTACCCAGACAAGCGCATTGTGCAGCAGGCGTCGAAAGTTCGGGTTTTCAAAAGCCGCCGGACTGTCGCCTATGTCAGAGGCCACCACCGCGCTGTTGCCCGCAGCATTCGCCCACACGATCAAATTACTGCCCTTGGGATGATCCCAGCTGGCCTGTTCCTCGGGGGACGCAAGCGGCGGCGGGGTGAAGTTTTCAGCAACGAACTCGTAGTCGCTGCGCAGCAGCGGAGTAACGTTCGCTTCAAACCCTGAGGTCTTCAGATAGATTTCGTCGGTGATGGAAAATCCATCCTCCAACCCATTCAGGACCGGGTGAGTGGAATCCGCCGGGATCAGGTTGATGGTCGGATTTGGGTGCGGACCGTGGCCGCCGCGGTAACCCGAGCCAGGAACCTGCGCACCATTCAGCTCGCCGCTGCGGAGCATGAACGATGAGCCGTGTATTTTTCGCCACAGCGGCCACTCGGGCCACGACACGGTTCCGTGGTTGAGCAGCACGATACCCGTCCCCCGCTGCAGCAGCGCTTCGATGCTGCGCTGGTAGTCATCCGGGGGCACTCCGGTATCGTTGGCGCCGTCATGCAGCAGCCCGATACCCGGTATGCCCGACATATCGTAAAACAGCACCGCATCGTAGGCGTCAATGTTCTCTGGACGCAGAATCACCTGGGCGGCCGGCTGCTCTACCATCGTGACATCGAGATCGTCATCGGCTGCAAACAGCTCCAGAAACGCATTATGATTAAACGCGTGACCCTTGGTCACGAACAGCACCGAAATCCTGGCCATAGCCCTCCCCGATTGATTCACCTGTTGGTCAACAACGTTACATTCGGCGTCGATGGATCGCAACGGCTTGGCGTCACTTGACCTGAAAGGGTGCGTGCCACCAATGTGTGAGCACAATAATTTCTGAAAGGGAGATGCTATGAGCCCCATCGAGGAGCTTGTTGAACTCGAAGCGATCAAAAACGTCCGCTACCTTTACTGCCATTACTTCGACGGCCAGCAGGTAGACAAGCTGGTCGATCTTTTTACCGATGATGCGATTTGCGAATTCGGACCGATGTACGGAGGCGACTGGGTCGGCAAGGAGCAGATCCGCGCCAACTACGCTACCTACACCGAAGCCGAGGGCATCGAGCACGAGGTGATGCACGCGGTTACCAATCCGTGGATCCGCCTGATCGACGACAACACCGCCAACGGGCGCTGGTATCTGTTGGATCTGCGCACCGCCGAAGGTACCGAGAACCCGCTGATTCTTTTCGGCATATACGACGACGTCTATAAGAAGGTAGACGGCCACTGGCTGATCGAGCGAACGCGCATCGATTTTTTGTGGCCCAAGCGCGAATACCATGGACCCCGGGACCTATAAAGCTATTCAAAGGAGCAAGACGTATGGATCCGCAACTGCAGGAACTGCTGGACAAAAAGGCGTGCGAAGAGGTGCTGATGCGCTACGGTCGCACTCAGGACTGGTTGGATGAGCCTGGCCAGGGAGACTGTTTCTGGCCGGACGCCGCTGTTGACTTCGGTTTCTTCAAAGGTAATGGCACCGACTGGGTACGAACCGTGATGGAGCACGAGCGTGCGGCGATTCGGCGCTGGCATATGAGCACCAGCGTGATGATCCAGATCGACGGCAACACGGCCAAAGCAGAGTGTTACGGCATCGCCGCCGGCAGCAGCGAGGTCGACGGCAAACTCATGGATTCGGTTTACGGCGGTCGCTACCTGGACGAGTTGGAAAAGCGCGACGGCGAATGGCGTATCTCCAAGCGAATGTACATCCTCGACTGGAGCCAGCAGTTTCCGAATCAGCTCGAAGCCTCCACCGGGGAAGACTTCGCACTACATATCCTGAACATTGCCGAAGCGGGCCACGAGCTATACCGACCGCTCTAGACAGAGGGAATCGGCCGTACCAGACCTCGCATGGTTGCCACCACGGTGGGGTCTGCGTGACCGGAAAACGCGGCGTCCACAGCCGCGTTGCGTTCGGCAACGATGTCTTTGAACTCCGGATGCGTACATAGAAAGAAACGATCTGCCAACACACCAGCTAACACCTGCTCGGCAAGATCCATCGGATCGGTGCCACTCGGAGGCGCGCCCGTATCCGCAGCTAGTTTCCGCGCATCGTCAGTGAGCTGCGGAGCGTCATTGAACAACGCAGCCGGTCGGTTTCGCTCGCTATTACCCAGCGCGCTTTGGACCACGCCCGGGCACAACACCGAAACGCCAACCCCATTATCGAGTAAGTCGGCGCGCAGCGCCTCGGACAACCCGACCACCGCAAATTTTCCAGCGTTGTAAATTCCCAGCCCGACCATTCCGACCAGGCCGCCGACCGACGCGGTGTTGACGATGTGTGCCTCAGATCTGTGACGCATTAACTCCGGTAGAAACGTGGTCACCCCGTTTATCACGCCACCCAGATTCACACCGAGCACCCAATCCCAGTCGCGATACGTTACCTCGTGCAGCGCGCCGGCAACGTTGACCCCCGCGTTGTTGCACAACAGATGCACCGCACCAAACCGCTCAAGCGCGACGTCGCGCGCGGTTGCCATCTTCTCGCGATCGGTCACGTCCACCTGTACCGCGATAACCTCGGCACCATCGGCGGCAAGCTTTGCATACGCTTCATCAAGCGCGAGAGCTTCCACATCCGCGAGTACAACCTTCATACCCTGCCCCGCGAACACCGTCGCCATCGCGTAGCCAATGCCGCTTGCTGCACCGGTAATAAATGCCACCTTATCCTGCACCGACTCCATTCAGCTGACTCCGCGTCAAATACCCGCGCGGAAAACTACCATTGTCGGCGTTCGTGTGATACGCATAGCGCTGCAATTTTTACCCGGGAGAATACTCACGTGATACGCGTTGCCTACGCGATGGTTTACTGTGCCATTATCGCTCTGGTCGGCTGCGGCGACTCCGGCACAACAGTTGTCGAAGAACCTCAGACCGCCACAGATCAAACGGCCGACGCCGCGCCCAACTCGAACAGCATCCAGGCGATCAACGACGCCCTCGCCGCACGTGAAGCGTTGCCCGGCAGAACCGTCTACGACAATCATTGCGCGGCATGCCACAACGGCGCCGTCCAGAAAGCACCACACCGGCTGATGATCGGGCTGATGACGCCAGAAGCCATCGACACGACCCTGACCACGGGCCTGATGGCCGAGCAGGGATCGTTTCTGACCAAGGTCGAGCGCGTGGAGGTTGCCGAGTATCTCGCCGGCGTACCCATGGGCAGTGAGCCGCCTGCGATGTTCACCTGCAGCGATGATTCCGAGGTATTTGATGTCGATCGGCCTCCCAGAGTCAGTGGCTGGGGTCTGCAACCCACCAACACCCGGATGCTGCCAGAGTCTGTTTCAGGCATCAGCAAATCGGACCTCAGCAGGCTAACGCTGAAGTGGGCGTTCGCATTCCCAGGTGCCAACCGCGCCCGCTCGCAACCCGCCCTCGCAGGCGGGGCGATCTACGTGGGCGGCCACAACGGTCTCGTGTATGCACTCGACCAGGAAACCGGTTGCGTGCGCTGGACATACGAGTCAGCCGCCGAGGTACGTACCGGCATCATCGTGGAGTCGTGGCAAGCCGGCGATGCCGACGCGCAGCCAATGGCTTTCTTTGGGGATGTTCTGGGCAATGTTTACGCAATCAACGCGAGAACCGGAGCAGGCATCTGGCGGATTCGCGCAGACGAACATCCAAACGCGACCATTACCGGCTCACCGTCTCTCTACGACGGACGATTGTACGTACCTGTCTCGTCATTAGAGGTCAGCCTGGCTGCTGATCCGATTTACGAATGTTGCACCGGCCGTGGCGCTGTTCTGGCCTTGAACGCGGCCAGCGGTGAGGTACTGTGGAAGACCTACACCGTGGAAGAAACACCGGTCGTACAGAGTCAGAACCGAAGCGAAACAAACATGATCGGACCTTCTGGCGCGATGGTCTGGAACAGCCCGACCATCGATGCGAAACGTAACCAGCTCTACATCGGAACCGGCGAAAACATGTCTTCGCCCGCTACCCTGACCAGCGACGCAATTTTTGCGATGGACCTGGATTCGGGAAAGGTAAACTGGGTTTTCCAGGCCACCGCGAACGACGCCTGGAACGTCGCATGCGGCACCAGGCGACCAGACAGTTGTCCGGAGGAGGACGGGCCTGATTTCGACTTCGGTGCTGGAACCCTGATGCTCACCGCCCCCACCGTGGGTGATCTTGTCATAGGTGGGCAGAAATCCGGCAAGGTCCATGCGCTGAATCCGGACACCGGCGAGCTGGTCTGGCAAACGCGCGTTGGCCGCGGCGGCATCCAGGGTGGCGTGCACTTCGGCATGGCCGCGGATTCCGATCAGCTATACGTCCCGATCAGCGATATGGCGGATGGACGCACGTATCCCGATCCTGACCGGCCCGGGATTCACGCATTGGATCCGGATACCGGCGAGGAGCTTTGGTGGTCGGTCTCGCCGGACGTATGCGACGGTCGCTATTTCTGCCATCCGGGTGTGTCCCAGGCCATCACCACCACCTCCGGCATGGTGTTTGCCGGCGGAATGGACGGAGTTCTACGCATTCACGACAGCACCAGCGGCGAGGTGTTGTGGGAAATGGATTCGACCCAAACGATACCTACGGTATCCGGGGCCGAAGCATTCGGTGGTTCCTTCGGTGGCGGCTCGGCGCCGATTCTGCAGGATGGCGTTATGGTGTTGAGTTCTGGCTATGGTATCTACCTGCATATGCCGGGCAATCTTCTGATGGTTTTCGAAGTCGGCGAAGAATCATGAACACACAAGACGAGCTGATGCATCCGGTCGGCGATGATCCGGCGTGGAGCGAAAGCTACTATTTCAACTTCGTGGATCCGGATTCCAAGATCGCAATGTTCAGCCGCATGGGGTTTCGCCCCAACAACGGCTGGGCCGATGGGTTGCACGTGGTATATCTCGGTGGCGATCGCGTCGCGTTTACATACGGTCGGCGAGAAATCGAAAAGGATCTGAGTATTTACAGCGCTGACCTGTCCGCAGGCGACCTCCGTTTCGTCTGCGATGCAGCTTTCGAACGCTGGCAGATTCACTACGAGGGCGCCGCCCAGGACATACCTGACGCGGCCATCCTTCTCGAACGGCGAAAAGCGCGACCCGATGGATGGTTCGATCCCGCCCACCTCGAGATGCACATCAACTTCAACGCGCTGACCGAACCCCATTATTCTATAGGAGAGGAGTCTAGTGCAGGAGCGTCAGGATCATCGCAGCGGGGGCATTTCGAACAGAGCGGCAAGGTGACGGGAAGCATCAAGATCGCGGGCGACACCTGGCAGGTTTCCGGTTTCGGCGTTCGCGACAAGAGTTGGGGACCCCGGGACTGGGGTGCATCAAATCGCCCAACGGATGAAGCGTCATCACCCTCGGAATCCCAGATTGAATTATCCGGCCCCGCCCCGTTCGTAAACTGGTTTTCGATGAACTTCGGACCGGATATCGCGCTTGGCGGAGCCTGCGGGCGCGCACCGGACGGCGAAATGCGCGGTCAGGGCTGGTATCTGGAGGACGGCACTTCCACCGAACTGCACGACGTTCATATCACAACCCGATACAAGCCCGGCTCCATCTGGCATACGCACGTGCATCTGCGCGCCGAAACGGGCACGGGTGAGTCACTCGATATTCAAGGCAAGGTGCTGACGGTGTGCCCAACCAAAATTCCCACGCCAGGCGGAGCAACGTTCGTAAACGAGGGGCTGGTAGAGTTCACCATGGGAAACAAAACCGGCTACGGAATTGCCGAGCACTGGCATTCGGTCCGAA
>JAYGEV010000426.1:0-4730 GCA_046582225.1 Pseudomonadales bacterium | reverse complement strand
CGATGTCATCTCGCCAAATCGCAGCTGCCTCTCGATCTTCCTTATAGACACTAACGCTCAGTCTCGCGGGATCGATTCCGAGCCATTTTTTTTCTGTCAAGAACTCCCAAGCCCAGCAGATTGCCTCCCGTTTAAAGTAATCGCCAAAACTGAAATTTCCGAGCATTTCGAAGAATGTGTGGTGGCGCGCCGTGTAGCCAACATTCTCAAGATCATTGTGTTTGCCACCCGCACGCACACAGCGCTGAGAAGTGGTCGCCCGCTTATAACCAGGATCCTCACGGCCGAGCAACGCGTCCTTGAACTGGTTCATACCAGCATTGGTGAACAGCAGCGTCGGATCATTGGCAGGAACCAGCGAACTCGACCGAACCACGCGATGGTCACGGTCAGCGAAAAACGACAGGAATGCTGAGCGAACGTCAGCGGTCTTCATCTTGAAAATCAACGAATTAGGTGGCGCGCAGTATACGGAAACCGTAGCCAATTGAAATGGCTTCAGGCGTCGAAAAGAGCCCGCTTCAGCCGTTGCCGGGGCCTCTCCTGTTAGCTAAACCGATCAGATCATGCGCGCCACCGACGGCGGCGATTTCGGTGCCTACAGCTGACCGAGAACGCGGTAAATGAGATCTGCCGGAAAACCCCGCCGTGCGAGAAAGCGAGCTTGAGTATTCCATGCGTCACGATCCTCTGGCTGCGGATCCGAGAATCGTTTGCCGCGAATGGATCTCGCGAGATCGACCCATCGGTCGGCCGGGAAGGTGAGCTCAGCATCGATCAATTCATCGTCCAGGCCACGCTGATAGAGATCCTGGCGGATCTTGATTGGGCCATAGCCCTTATTGACACGACTGCGCACATACATCTCGGCGAAGCGTTGATCAGACTGCAGGTCGAACTTCTGCAATTGCGTCAGCACCGCCTCAACGCCCGGCTGAGAATGCCCCTTCGCAATCAGCTTTCGGCTAAGTTCATGAGCCGAATGCTCGCGACCGGCGAGCAGGCGTATCGCCCGAACATATACTGCTCGTTGCTCGTCTTTTTCCTGTTCGGCTCTTTCCTGTTCAGGAAGATCGGATGCTGACTCTGGCTGCGCCATGGCCGGCTAGAGAGATTCCTGCGCCGGCTCTGGGATCACCACGTCTACACCCTGCTCGCGGTCGGGCAGTAACTGCGCGCGGACCTGGGCTTCGATTTCCTTAGCAATCTTCGGATTGGCTTCCAGGTAGTCGCACGCGTTCTTGCGGCCCTGGCCGATACGATCGGTCTTGTACGCATACCAGGCCCCGGATTTTTCGACGATGCCCTGCTGCACCCCGAGTTCCAGAACTTCGCCCAGGTGGTTGATCCCACTGCCGTAAAAAATCTGAAATTCGGTCTGTTTGAACGGGGGAGCGACCTTATTCTTAACCACCTTTACCCGGGTTTCATTGCCCACCACTTCGTCGCCGTCTTTCACGGCGCCAATGCGACGAATGTCCAGCCGCACCGATGCGTAGAACTTGAGCGCGTTGCCACCCGTGGTGGTTTCCGGAGAACCAAACATGACACCGATCTTCATCCGAATCTGGTTAATGAAGATGACCATGGTGTTGGACTGTTTGATGTTCCCGGTCATCTTTCTTAATGCCTGGCTCATCAATCGAGCCTGCAGACCGACGTGTACGTCGCCCATTTCGCCTTCGATTTCCGCTTTGGGCGTGAGTGCCGCCACCGAATCGATCACGACCACGTCGACGGCAGCCGAACGGACGATCATGTCGCATATTTCCAATGCCTGCTCGCCGGTATCTGGCTGAGAGACGAGAAGTTCGTCGGTATCCACCCCGAGCGACTGCGCATAAATGGGATCGAGCGCGTGCTCGGCATCGATGAACGCACACGTTCCACCGGCCTTCTGCGCTTCCGCAATAACCTGCAGCGTCAACGTGGTTTTGCCGGATGATTCCGGGCCGTAGATCTCAACGACTCTGCCCTTTGGTAGTCCGCCAATACCCAGCGCGATGTCGAGCCCCAGAGAACCGGTAGAAATTGATGGCATGGCCACCAGCTCCTGATCACCCAGGCGCATCATGGAGCCTTTGCCGAACTGACGTTCTATCTGGGCCAGCGCAGCCGATAGTGCTCGCTCTTTCTGCGGGTCCTTTTTTGATTCATTTTGTGATTTGGAATCGTCGGTTGCCATAAGCGTCTCCGTCTATCAAAATTCCATGCAGGTCATGGATGAATGCTGTTTACCGGCGCCCAGGCTTGATGCCAAACTGGGCGGGTTATGTGTCGCGCGATGAAAGACTACTGTATATATAATCAGTAGTCTTGGCAACCCTCCAAGTGGCCGTGCAAACGATTTCCCACAAACCCTTGAGCGATCTCTGGCAGGCGAAGAATAATACCCGGATGAACACCAGCTCGCGGTCCGCACACACGCCGATGATGCAGCAGTATCTGGGCATCAAAGCTCAGCATCCTGATGAGCTGTTGTTCTATCGCATGGGCGATTTCTACGAGCTGTTCTTTGGCGATGCGGAACGAGCAGCAAAGCTGCTCAGTATCACGCTCACCAGCCGCGGTCAGTCGGGCGGCAAACCCATCCCCATGTGTGGGGTGCCGTACCATGCTGCGGACGGTTATCTTGCGCGTCTGCTACGGATCGGCGTGAGCGTCGCAATCTGCGAGCAGATCGGCGATCCGGCAACCAGCAAGGGGCCGGTGGAACGCCGCGTTCAACGGATTGTTACCCCAGGCACGTTGACCGACGAAGTTCTGCAGGATGCCGGCCGGGAAAGCCTGTTGATGGGCGTGAACCGAAACGCTACGGGCTATGGAATCGCACTTCTCAACCTCGCTGCGGGCGAGCTGCAGGTGGCCGAGCTCGACGACCTTGAGGCTCTGGCGGCAGAGATCGCACGCCACGAACCGAGCGAAATTCTCAGTGCTGAGCCGCTCGAGAATTCACTGCTCCGCAACGCCCGGGTACGACCATGCGATCCACTTGAGTTCGATTCAGACCTCGGCCTTTCTCGACTCGCACGGCATTTCGGCACCCAGGACCTGACCGGTTTTGATCTTGCCAGCGATTCGCCCGCATTGGGCGCCGCAGCCGCAGTCCTCGAATACGCCAAGCAATCCCAAGGCCAGGATCTGGCGTTCATCGACCGAATCAGTCACCTGGCAGCCGAGCAGATAGTCGTGCTCGATGCTCGCTCACGGCGGAATCTGGAGATCGATCGGCGCATCGACGGGGCGGAGGACCACACGTTATACGCATTGCTCAACACCACGCAGACACACATGGGTTCGCGCCTGTTGCGGCGTTGGTTGAACAGTCCGTGCCGGAGCTTCGACGAAGTGCGCGCGCGCCAGTATGCCGTCACGCAGCTGCTCGACGCCCCCATCGAAGAGTTGCGCGCCCTGCTCAAGGAGGTGGGTGATCTGGAGCGTGTGGTTTCGCGCCTCGCGCTGGCCTCAGCAACGCCTCGGGATTTAGCCCGACTCAGAACCAGCCTCACGCAGCTGCCGGCCATCCGCGCAGTATTGAATTCCCAGCCTGGAGCACGGCTCGCGCGGATTGCGGCCGCGCTACCCGACTTTGCCGAACAGCTGGCGTTGCTTGGCAGCGCAGTGATCGAGTCGCCCCCGGCAACAATTCGTGATGGCGGCGTCATCGCGGCGGGCTACGATGTCGATCTGGATGCGCTGCGCAACCTCACCGACAAGGCGGCCGAATGGCTTGTTGAACTCGAGCAGCGCGAGCGCGAACGCACCGGCATCGCGACGCTGAAGGTTGGCTACAATCGGGTTCACGGATACTACATTGAAACCAGCCGGGCGAGTGGCAATGAAGTGCCAGCGGAATACGTACGTCGACAAACACTCAAAAACGCCGAGCGCTACATCACCCCGGAGCTGAAAAAGTTTGAAGACGACGCACTCACCAGCCAGGCGCGCGCGCTGCGGCTGGAAAAACAACTCTACCAGGAGCTGGTAACGAATCTCGCCTCAGCCGCAGTGAAACTGCGCAATGCCGCCAACGCGGCAGCCGAGCTGGACGTGCTGGCGAGCTTCGCCGAGCGCGCAGCGGCGCTGGGCTTCAATGCTCCGGAATTTGTAGACGCCCAGGAAATTGACATCGAGCAGGGCTGGCATCCGGTCGTTCGCCAAGCGAGTTCCGAACCGTTCGTTCCCAACGATCTGCATCTGTCGCACAAACCGTGCATGTTGATCGTCACCGGGCCCAACATGGGCGGCAAATCGACTTACATGCGGCAATCGGCGCTGATCGTGCTGCTGGCCTACACCGGCAGTTACGTGCCCGCGGCCCGCGCCCGGATCGGCCCGATCGATCGTATTTTCACCCGCATCGGCGCAGCCGATGATCTGTCGGGCGGACGTTCCACCTTCATGGTGGAAATGACAGAGACCGCTAACATTCTCCACAATGCCACTCACCAAAGCCTGGTGCTCTTAGATGAGATCGGACGCGGCACGAGCACCTACGACGGCCTGGCTTTGGCATGGGCTACAGCCAGTCATCTGGCGCAACACACCGGCGCGTTCACCCTGTTTGCAACCCACTACTTTGAACTGACCACGTTGCCTGACGAGTTGTCGGAGTGTGCCAACGTCCATCTCGCCGCGACCGAGCATGAAGGGAGAATCGTGTTTCTGCACAGCGTTAATCCGGGTCCGGCCAGTCAGAGCTACGGCGTGCAGGTGGCACGTCTTGCCGG
>JAYGEV010000425.1:0-9605 GCA_046582225.1 Pseudomonadales bacterium | reverse complement strand
GGTCCATGGGATTGCCGTAGAACTGGCGTCGCGGCGCGCACGCAATTTTTTGGCCATCTGAAAGGTCAGCCGTAACTCACCGACTTCCCTCAACATGCGACCAACGCTGCAGACCTTCTGCGCAAGGCGTCCATAGCCCGCAGCGAAGCCCAGGCTCAAAATCAAGCAATCGTCACCTACGAAAACGGTCGTGAGGACTACTACGTACGCCAGCTCAGAATCGTCAACGACCTTCGCGGCGCACTGCAGCGCAACGAACTGGTTGTTCATTTTCAGCCAAAAATTGAGCTCCTCAGCGGCACGCCCTGCGGTGCAGAAGCGCTGGTTCGCTGGGAACACCCTGATTTGGGGTGGCTACCACCGGATGATTTCATTCCAGCAGCCGAACAGGCGGGTAGCATCGTGCATCTGACACGCTACGTGCTCGCTCGAGCGGTAAAGCAATGTCGCATCTGGCAGGACAACGGATACGATCTCCAGATCTCCGTCAATCTGTCCGCACGTAATCTGCTCGATGAGCACTTGACTCAAAACGTCATACAGGCACTGAAGGAAAATCAGATTCCGGCGCGTCGCCTGACGCTCGAAATAACTGAGAACACAGTGATGCGGGAAATCGATCGGGCTATCGGTGTATTGGAACGCCTGCACAACATTGGTGTGCGCATTTCCATGGATGATTTCGGCACCGGATACTCGTCGCTTGCGCAACTGAAAAACATGCCGCTGGACGAACTGAAGATCGATAAGTCTTTCGTCATGACGATGATGAACGACCCGCACAATGAGGCAATCGTCAAAACCACGCTGGAGCTCGCACACAACATGAACCTGCAGGTCGTGGCGGAAGGCGTGGAAGACGAGGCGACCATTCGGTATCTCGCCGCGGGAGGGTGCGAGCAGGCGCAGGGTTACTTCCTCAGCAAACCGGTTTCTTCCGAGGACCTGCTGCGATGGCTGGGAAGTTGGCAATCACAGTCCTACGCAGAACGCCGTGGGAGCAGCAGGCCATTCCGGAAGACGGCCTGATCGCGCCGGCTTATGTCTCCTCGCGGAGCAGGTCGATGTTGCCGCCCTGGGCCATAGTGTTCACGGTCAACGTGCGTTCTGTTGCAAACCGCTGGAGGTAGCCGGGCCCGCCGGCCTTGGGTCCGGTCCCGACAGACCAGCGCCGCCAAACGGCTGCACTCCAACCACCGCGCCAATCATGTTTCGGTTCACATAGGTGTTGCCGGCAATGGTCGCGGAGAATACCTCCGCCATGCGTTGCTCGATGCGGCTGTGCACACCTTCCACCAGCGCCGCGGCTCTTCGCTCAACCCGTTGCGCCAGGCTCGCACTCTGCAACGGGTATTCAGCGAGCATGGCCACGACCAGAGACGTCTCATCTGCGAATTTCGCTTCCCGAATCGCCCGGCGAAGCTCTTCCATCATCAGCGTCCCGGTACCAGCGCCGGCTCCAGCAACGTTCGCGCTGTCTTATCCACACGGTTTTCTCTGCCCTGTTCGATCAGAAGGGTGCGAATATCGTTGCCAACCGAGTCCGCGTGCAGATACGAAACGCTGTAAATGTTACGGATTCGGCGCTGCCGGTCGATCAGGTATACGCGCAACAGGTGAGACATCGTGCCAAGGAATTTTCCTTCGGCGTCGTAGTCTTTGATGATCCACTGATCATAGTCGCGAAGTACCGGCTCGAGCGTCTGCTCGTCGCGCGAAGTCAGGAATTGCCAGTCAAAATCGGGCCGCTTGAAATGTCGGCTGTAGTCGCGCAAGACCGCGGGTGTATCGTGCGCCGGATCGAAACTGAAACTGACCAGGCGCACCTGATCGCGCAGGTCATCGGATGCCACGACGTGATCCTGCACGCCGCGCAGCACATGCGTCGCCAACGGGCAACCGTTCACATCGCTGCAGGTGGTGTAGATGAAACTGAGCACCACAATTTTGTCGCCCAGAAAATCGTGCACTCGCCGAGGCGAGCCCGCCACGTCGATCACCGCCCCGTCCGCCGCGTAGCCCAGCGCAGGCAGCGCATACTTACCCGCCATCGGGGGCTGGAATTCGAGTCGCGCATACCCGGGCGCCAGCACTACCGGTCGTGGATGCCGATGCCGGTCGCTCTGATCAGCGTCGGCGCGCACTTGCGCGGCCGAAAACGCAGCGATCGCCGAGAGCAGGACCGACAGTCCGAAATGCACGACCGCAGGACTCATGACACGCCTTCGATTCGTTATTAAAGAGCGCCGACCTCTGCGGGCCGATGTTTTCCGTACAGAGCATAAGCACCGAATCGCATCTGGTGCGGCAGCCCCAGTTCTTCGGCAAGAAAATCGATCGTAAACTGCGGCGTCAACTTTTCACCATCCCAGCCGAACAGCTTCAGATATTGCAGATCTGCTCCCGTGGACTCTACTTTGTCCCAGTTCGCCATCAGCGACGATGTGAAGTACACCCGCTCGCCGTCCCAGCTCTGCGACACCATGTTGATCTGCTCACCGATCTGCTGTTCGAATATTTGAGTCGGCGCGTGAGGGTCGGAGATATCGTACAAGCGCACCTTTCCGTCGTTCCAGGTATTCACCCACAACTGGTTATCGTCTGCGGCGATGGAAATATCCACCGGGAACGGAACCTTCGACACATCACCGATATCCGCCACCTTTTTCGACTGCCACTCGCCCGTATCGTCCTCGAAGATGAGCCAGATTTCCGAAGTAAGGGCGGTGGTCGTGAAGCAGTAGTTGCTCTGTGAACCCCACGCGCAACGAATCTCCAACGGCGCACCCGGCACGTCAAGAATCTTTTTCGGCAGCCGGGCGTGCAGGTCCCACACGACCACCGTGTTGCCAAAGCGTTTCATCGCTTCCGCATCGCCCATCATCGCGCCCAGGTTCATCATGTAGTTGTTCCACCCGGTAAACGACGAGGTGAGCATGACGTTACGTCTTGGCAGCACGCGTACGTCATAACCGTAGCCATCCGCGAAATTCCCAGACTTGATCGCGCCCTGAAGGTTGTCGTCGGTGGGCATCCAGTGGGTGGTGATGTACTCACCTGCATTGGTGTACTCCACCATGCCGGTACGGCCTCCGTGGTCCCTGTTGTTGGAAAGACCAGTGAGCAACATTCGACCTGGCAGTGCATAGTTGGTATGCGGTCCGACAACACCGCCGGAGCTGGCCACAAAGTCTTCGATGGTTTTGTGCAACGCAGGCGCCGCCGGGTTTGTGTGCACGTCGATGACGAAAATCCTGCTCGTGTCCAGGCCGCTCGCCCACAGATAACGCCGATCGTCGGTAAGGCCCGAGTGATGAGCTTCGTTTCTGCCACCAACCGACAGTGAGTGAACGACCTGGCCGTAGGCCGCCGAATCCGGGTTTACATCAACGGTGACAAGTTTATCCTCACCGTCGCCAACGCCCTCTACGCCGAGCGTCCACACGTAAACGAAATCTTCCTGGCCGACGATTTTCGCCATGTACGGCGACATACAGGTCTCGTCTGCCCGGGCGATGTTGCTTAGTAGCAATCCCGCCAGTGCCACAATAAAAGTGGTTTTTGCAATGCGCTTCATTTTGTCTCCCCTCGCAAACAGCGAGTGTCCGGTTATGCTAACACCCGATAACTGCGGGTTATACGAACACATGAGGGTGCGGAACTTCACGCGCGACCTGCTGGCGACCGCGCTGGGCGTGATGGCTTTGTCCGCAACCGCGGTCGAGCCTCAACAGCCAGCCACGCTTCCGCTCGGCTTACCGGCGTTGCCATGCGACCAGCAGCCCAGACCCGGCGCGGTCGACCTTGGTAAACGGTTGTTTTTCGATCGCCGGCTGTCAGCCAACGCGACGCTGTCCTGCGCGATGTGTCACATCCCCGAGCAGGGTTTTACCCAGAACGAGTTGCGAACGCCGGTCGGGATCGAGGGCCGGTTCGTTCATCGCAACGCGCCGAGCCTGTACAACGTCGCCTTCCTTCGGATTCTGTTCCACGATGGCCGGGAACGGCTGCTCGAACAGCAGATCTGGGCACCGCTGCTGGCTGGCAACGAGATGGGCAATGACTCCCGACGCAGCGTCCTCGAGCGATTGCGCCATCTTGACGATTACTCGAGCCAGTTTCGCGCGGTGTTTTCCGAAGAGATCAGCGAAGCAAACCTGGGGCATGCGCTGGCGAGCTATCAGCGCACCCTCGTATCCGCCGACTCGGCATTTGATCGCTGGTATTTCGGCGGAGACTTCAACGCGGTGAGCCCCTCGGCCAAGCGCGGTCTGACCGTGTTCGTGGCCAGCAGTTGCGCGGACTGCCACCAGCTCCATGTTGGCCATGCGTTGTTCACCGACCATGACTTTCACGACACCGGCATCGGCCATCGCGCAGCGCTTGTTCGCAATGAGGCGCCTCGAATGATGCAGGTCGCGCCCGGCGTCATCATTGAGATCGATACCACCGTGACGGCACCCTTCATTATCGACAACGGTCGTATGGCGATCACCACGGATCCGGCAGACCGCTGGCGCTATCGCACCCCGAGCCTGCGCAACGTTGCGATGACTGGCCCGTATATGCACGATGGATCCATTGCCAGCCTCGAAGGCGTGGTGGATTTCTACGCTGCGGGCGGCGCGCCCCATGCCGGCCAGAGCAGGTTGCTGCGACCACTGGGTCTGTCGGCGATCCAAAAACGCGATCTGGTTGAGTTTTTGACCTCGCTGACGGGAAGCAACGTGGCAGCGCTCGCGGCAGACGCGCGGCTGGCGCCTATCGGAGATACCCGGCAACCACCTTAGCCGCCCGATTCTGTTTTGCGAACCGAAAACCGAAAAGCCATTCCGTCGATCTCCACATTTGCCGCACTCGCATCTGCAGCCTCGGCATTGAATGTGGTCGCCAGAGTCTCCAGCTGGATATAGTCGGCATGTTCGCCCGCGGCGGCCAGCAGCTGCGCATCGCCTTCGTAACGCACCTCAATGCGGTCCGCAACGTTCAGATCGAGCTCTTTGCGCCGACGCTGGATGCGATTGACGATCTCACGGGCGTAGCCGCCACGTACGAGGCTGTCATCCAGGCTGCAATCAAGATCCACCGCAATCCGACTGTTCGAAACCGTGTTGGTACCGGTACGCGCCTGTTGCAGCACCTGGATTTCGTCCAGCCCGAACACCTCGTCGACGATGGTGATTTCGCCGCTGGTTTGCAGCGCCGAGATCTGCTCGCTCGTGAGTGCACCGATGTGCTGCTGAAATTCCTTCATGCGCTTGCCCAGACGCTTGCCCAGGACTGGAAAGTTGGGCTTTGCCACAACCTGGATGTAGGAGCCTTCGTCGGCATCGTAGCTCACCGTAAGAACGTTCAGCTCCGCCTTCACGTAGTCTTCCAGGTGCGCCAGTTCTTCGAGCAACGTCTGATCGCGATTGACAATGACCAGTGAGCGCAACGGCGTGCGCAACCCAATCCTGACCTCCTCGCGTTTCTGTCGACCCAGCAGCACCACCTGCTGCATGCGGTCCACGGCCACCTCGAGCTCCTCGCGAATGAGCTGTGCTTCCGGTTTCGGATAGTCACACAAATGTACCGACGCGGGTCTGGCCTGGCCGCCGCCAAGGGCGCTCAGCTCCCGATACAGGTGTTCGGCAAGAAACGGCGCGAACGGCGCCATTACCTGACACAGCTCAAACAGCGCGGTATATAAAGTGCTGTACGCTGCGATCTTGTCCGCGGTGATCTCTTCACCCCAGAACCTGGCCCGATTCAGACGAATGTACCAGTTGGTGAGATCTTCGATGAAGTCGAAGAGCTGCGGCACGACATTGTAAAGTTTGTAGACTTCCATCTCCCGCGCAACATTGGCTTTAAGCGTTTGCAGCCGGGAAATAATCCATTGATCAAGAATGTTTTCGCCCACGTGCTGGCCTTTGTCCGGCGACCACTGGTCGATCTCGGCGTAGGTCTTCAGAAACGAATAGGCGTTGTACCAGGGCAGCAGTGCTCGTCGGGTCATGTCACGCACGCCTGAATCGGCAAACCGTTGCTCTTCACCGCGCATCAGACCCGAGTTGATCAGATACAAGCGAAGCGCATCGGCACCGTATCGCTCCATCAGCTCGTCCGGCGGCGTGTAGTTGCGCAGCCGTTTCGACATTTTCTTGCCATCTTCGGCCATGACCATGCCATTGACGATCACATTGCGGAACGCCGGCTTGTCGTAGAGCGCCGCTGCCAGAACCGTCAACGTGTAAAACCAGCCACGGGTTTGATCCAGACCCTCGGCGATGAACTCCGCAGGAAACCCAGCATTAAAAATCTTCTCGTTCTCAAACGGGTAGTGCAGCTGCGCGTATGGCATGGACCCGGATTCGAACCAGCAATCAAGCACCTCTTCAATGCGCCGGTAGGTGCCCTGTTCGCCTTCGAGCTGAAATTCCAGCGGATCGACGTACTCACGATGCAGGTCGTCGACCCGCACACCGGTGTATTGCTCGAGCTCATCCAGCGAGCCGATGCACAACTGCTTACCGGTCTCGTCGTTGATCCAGATCGGGATCGGTGTGCCCCAGACCCGGTTGCGCGAGATGGACCAGTCGATTGCGCCCTTGAGCCAGTTACCGAACCGGCCATCCTTGATGTGCCCTGGCACCCAGCGAATGCGCTGATTGTTGCTGACAAGTTTGTCAACGATATCGGTTACCCGTACATACCACGAAGGAATGGCGCGGTAGATCAACGGCGTATCGCTGCGATAACAGTACGGGTAGCTGTGTTGAATCACTTCCTGGCGGTACAACAGGCCGCGTTCCTTCAGATCGCGGATGATGTTCTTGTCCGCATCCTTGACGTACTGGCCGGCGAAGTCGGAGACCTCCTCGGTGAAAATACCGTATGCGGTGACCGGGCAAACGAAGGACTGCATACCGGCCGCCTTTGCGATGCGGTGGTCGTCTTCACCAAACGCGGGCGCCTGGTGGACCATGCCGGTGCCACTTTCGGTGGTCACGTATTCGTCCATCACCACCACGAACCCACCGCGCTCGGCTTCGTCGGCAAAGTAGGGGAACAGCGGCTCGTAGCTACGGCCAACCAGATCACGGCCCTTGAGAGTCGACCTGATCTCAAAGTCGCCGAAGTCGCCCACCCGGTCCGCGGCGAGATAGATGTCCGCTCCAATCTGCGGGTCGTGGACCTTCACATACTCAATGTCCGGCCCGACACACATTGCCAGGTTCGACGGCAACGTCCACGGGGTGGTTGTCCAGGCCGCAAGATAGGCGTCCTCATCGACCAGTTTGAACAGCACCGTAATCGCCGGATCCTGCACATCCATGTAGTTCTGATTTGCTTCGAAGTTCGACAGCGGCGTACCCAGCGCGGTCGACACCGGCATCACCTTCACGCCCTGATAGATCAGACCCTGGTCCCACAACTGCTTGAACACCCACCACAGCGACTCCATGTAGAAGGAGTCCATGGTTTTGTAGTCGTCGTCAAAATCCACCCATCGGCCAAGCCGGGTAATGGTGTGGCGCCACTCCCCAACATAGCGTTGCACGATGGCCCGGCACTGCCTGTTATATCCGGCGACCCCCATTTCCTCGACTGCCTGCTGGGCCGACATGTTCAGCTGTTTGTCGATCTCGTGCTCGATGGGCAGGCCATGACAATCCCAGCCGAAGCGCCGCAGCACGTGCCGGCCTTTCATGGTCCAATATCGCGGCACGATGTCCTTGATCGTACTGGCGACGATGTGGCCGTGATGCGGGAGCCCGGTCGCAAACGGTGGCCCGTCGTAGAAGATGTAGGGCTTCTTCTCCCGGGTGTTCTCCAGGGTCTGCTGGAACACCTGATCCTCCTCCCAGAATTCGAGAATCTGATGCTCCATATCCACAAAGGAGAATGTCGGGCTAGATTGCGCGGGCTGGGCCATGATCGTGCGTGTGGTCAAAAACGGCCGCGAATTGTAACGCCATTGCGCCCCATTCCGTAGGACTCTAGGCTTGCATGCAGGTCGAAGGCACCCGGCCCGACGACCACCGCGCCTGAAAAATGGAAAGGATAAAGGGACACCATGGAACTCGGAGCAGTATTTCCGCACAACGAGATCGGCAACGATCCCGGCGCCATCAAGGCCTATGCCCAGGGCGTAGAAGCACTCGGGATCACGCATCTGCTGATCTATGACCACGTGCTGGGTGCCGACCCCAATCGCCCCGGCGGCTGGAAGGGCGCATACGACAAAGATGTCGCGTTCCACGAGCCGTTCACCACCTTTGCGTTCATTGCCGCGGTGACCGAAACGCTGGAGATGATCACCACAGTACTCATCCTGCCCCAGCGTCAGACGGTGCTGGTGGCCAAACAGGCGGCCGAGGTTGCCGTGCTGTCCAACAATCGCTTCCGGCTCGGCGTGGGTACCGGCTGGAACCGGATTGAGTACGACGGCTTGAACGAGACCTACGGCAACCGCGGCAAACGTCAGGCAGAACAGGTGCAACTGATGCGTAAGTTGTGGAGCGAAGACAGCCTGACCTATCAGAGCGACTACCACAGCATCGATGCCGCCAGCATCAACCCGCGGCCCAGCAAGACCATTCCTGTGTGGTTCGGCGGGAGCGCTGCTGCGGTGCTCAAGCGCTGCGGCGAACTTGGCGACGGCTGGATCCCGCTCATGGGCGCCAACGCCAGCGCACAGGAATGCCTGGACACCATACGGATGCACCGCGAAGCGGCAGGATTAAGCTGGGACGGATTCGGCATTCAAGCCCAGGCGGCTTATGCCGGCGGCACGCCGGAACGGTGGGCATCACATGCCGGCAAGTGGCGCGATATGGGTTGCACGCATCTGGCGGTGCACACGCACAACGCCGGCCAGACCGATGTGGACGGGCATCTTGCGCGGATCCAGGAATATCTCGACGCCGTTAACGCCTAGTCGCGCGCAATGGATAGCCTGGACGATAGTGCCAGTGCTTGCCGTTGTGTTGGTCCTGATTCTCGCCGCATGGCCAAACCAGTGGCATCTTGACCGGACTGGCTACTGGACCAGTCAGATTGACTGGTTCATCACGCTGAATCTCGCGTTGTCTGCCTGGCCAGGTCAAATCTGGTCGAACTTAACGCTGCTTGGAGACGCTGCAGTCCTCATTGTGCTGCTGTGCCCGCTCCTTGTCTGGCGCCCACAGGCATGGGCTGCGATGCTTGGCGCCGCCCCGGTCGCCGCGGCAATTTGGGTAACGGGAAAGTATCTGGCAGCGATGCCGCGGCCAGCAGCCGTTCTCGATCAACAACACTTTACGGTAATCGGCGACACGCTGAGCGTGTACAACAGCCTGCCGTCCGGTCACACGATTACGGTGTTTGCGGCGGCGGTTGCAGTTTTTGGCACGCTGATTCCCCAACCCCGAAGCGGGAGAGATTGGTCGTCGCTGCTGGCAGGGTTGCCGGTCGCTGCGATCGTGTGCCTGTCTCGTGTAGCCATTGGCGCGCACTGGCCGTTGGATCTGCTGGCTGGCGCAGCGGGTGGATGGATAGCGGGCTTGAGTGGCGCGGCGCTCGCCTGGCGTCATTAGAGGTGGTGGTTGTGGACACAACGACCGAGCGGCCGTTGTGCG
>JAYGEV010000117.1:0-2667 GCA_046582225.1 Pseudomonadales bacterium | reverse complement strand
CCGGCCCACGATCACGTTCTCCTTGAGCCCCACCAGATCGTCGACACGGCCGGAAACCGCGGCCTCGGTGAGCACCCGGGTGGTCTCCTGGAATGAAGCGGCGGAAATAAACGACTCCGTCGCAAGCGATGCCTTGGTAATACCCAGCAACAGCCGCTCGTAAGTGGCGAGTTCCTTGCCCTCAGCTGCCAGCGCCTCGTTAACTTCAAGAATGCGCGTGTGCTCCAGCTGCTCGCCGCGAATCAGATCCGATTCGCCCGGGTTGACCACCTCAGCTTTGCGCAACATCTGCCGTACGATCACTTCGATGTGCTTGTCGTTGATGGTCACGCCCTGGAGTCGGTACACCTCCTGGATCTCATTAATGATGTATTTGGCAAGCTCCGCCACGCCCTTCAGCCGAACGATGTCGTGCGGACTCGGCGGGCCTTCGCACACCACCTCGCCCCTCTCAACGCTTTCGCCCTCAAACACGCCGATGTTTCGCCACTTCGGAATGAGCGTCTCTTTCGGATCACCCTCCGCCGGGGTAATCACCAATCGACGCTTACCCTTGGTTTCCTTGCCGAAGCTCACAGTGCCGGTCATTTCGGCAAGAATGGCCTGCTCTTTTGGTTTTCGAGCCTCGAACAGGTCGGCTACCCGCGGCAGGCCACCGGTAATATCCCGGGTCTTGGATCCTTCCTGGGGAATGCGCGCGATGATCTCGCCAACGCCGACCAAGACCTTGTCCTCCAAGTTCAGGATCGCATCATTGGGCAAGAAATAGTGCGCAGGTATATCGCTACCCGGAAGCAGCACCTGATTGCCGTCTTCGTCCAACAGGCTCACCGCCGGCCGCAGATCCTTGCCGGCCGTGGGCCGATCCTTGGGGTCAAGCACGGTGATGTTGGTCAGGCCAGTCAACTCGTCGGTCTGACGATTGACCGACAAACCTTCTTCCATGTCCTGGAATTCGGCCGTACCAGCCATTTCGGTGACGATCGGGTGGGTATGTGGATCCCACTGGGAAATCACCTGGCCAGCTTCTACGTCGTCACCATCGGAGATCGAGATCACCGCTCCGTAGGGTAGCTTGTAGCGCTCACGCTCGCGGGCATGTTCGTCGGCAACGGCGATCCCTCCGGATCGAGACACCGCGACCAGATCACCGCTGTCGCGGGTTACCGTCTTCAGGTTGTGCAGGCGAACCGTACCGCCATGTTTGACCTGAACACTATCGATCGCGGTCGCGCGCGATGCAGCGCCACCGATGTGGAAGGTACGCATCGTGAGCTGAGTTCCGGGCTCACCGATCGACTGAGCGGCGATTACGCCGATCGCCTCACCGACGTTCACCTGATGACCACGTGCCAGATCTCTTCCATAGCAGGAAGCACATACGCCGTACTTCGTCGCACAGGTTATGGCTGAGCGAACAATTACCTCATCGATCCCAAGGTTCTCGAGTTGCTCGACCCAGGCTTCGTCGAGCATGGTGCCGCCCTCAATGAGAACCGTCTTGCCATCTGCATCGAGCACGTTTTCAGCGACCACGCGGCCGAGGACCCGGTCGGCGAGCGGTTCAACTACGTCGCCGCCCTCAATGATGGCGGCAGCGAGCAAGCCACGATCGGTGCCGCAATCGACGGCCGTGATGACCACATCCTGAGCAACATCCACCAGACGCCGAGTCAGGTAGCCGGAGTTGGCCGTTTTGAGTGCCGTGTCAGCCAGACCTTTTCGAGCCCCGTGAGTCGAGATGAAATACTCGTTCACATTCAACCCTTCACGGAAGTTGGCGGTGATGGCGTTTTCGATGATGCTGCCGTCCGGGCGAGTCATCAAGCCGCGCATGCCTGCCAGCTGTCTGATCTGAGCAGGGGATCCTCGCGCCCCGGAATCTGAGTAGATAAACACCGAGTTGAACGAATCCTGCTCCTCGGGCTCGCCGTCTCTATTAATGACGGTCTCCTTGGAAATGCCGTCCATCATGGCTCGTGCGACCAGATCGTTGGCGCGCGACCAGATGTCGACAACCTTGTTGTACTTCTCGCCCTGGGTCACCAGACCCGAGGCGAACTGCGATTCGATCTCGGCAACCTCAGCTTCGGCCTCTGTGATGATCCTGGTCTTCGCTTCGGGGATAACGAAATCGTCTACCCCGATGGAAGCCCCTGACGCGGTCGAGTGGGCGAAACCCATGTACATAAGCTGGTCGGCAAATATCACCGTGTCCTTCAGGCCGACGTTGCGATAGCTAACGTTGATCAATGCCGAGATAGCCTTTTTGTCGAGCGGCTTGTTCACGAGTTCAAATCCCAGCGCTTTGGGTACAATCTCGTAAAACAGCGCCCGACCAACGGTGGTATCCACAATACTGCGCACGGACAGATAGGTACCATCACCCTGAGGCTGCAGTTCCTCGATACGCACCTTCACAGCTGCGTGCAGGTCTACCTGACCTCCATGGTAAGCACGGTGAACTTCTTCAGTGTCGGCAAACACCATGCCTTCGCCTTTCGCGTTCACCCGCAGGCGAGACATGTAATACAGGCCCAGAACCACATCCTGGGACGGCACGATGATCGGCTCACCGCTGGCGGGGGACAGAATGTTGTTGGTCGACATCATCAGCGCCCTGCTTTCCAGTTGCGCTTCCAGGGTTAGCGGCACGTGGACCGCCAT
>JAYGEV010000348.1:0-4965 GCA_046582225.1 Pseudomonadales bacterium | reverse complement strand
GTCCCATAGGCGCTGACGGCGCACAAGTGAGACATAGTTCACATTTCGATGCGAACTAGTTCCGTTATACGACGAAATACGTGATGGTGCCTGAAGCTACATGGCAGCCACCACCCGAACCTCCACGCGAGCGCCCGGAACAGCCAGTTCCGTAATTCCGATCGCGGTCCATGCTGGCCACGGTGCCGATATTACCTCATCCCGAATCTTCATAAACGCGGCTAGATGTTCCTGCAAGCCTACATGATAGGTGGTCGATTCTACGATGTTGTCGTAGCTGAGACCGGCCTCTTCCAGAATGCGGCCCACGGCCGCCCACGCGTTGCGGAACTCTTCCTCTGGCGAGTCCGGGATGCTGCCATCGGCGCCCGTGCCGATTTGTCCGGAGCACAGGACCAGTCCCGATGATCGCACCGCCGGGGCGAAATGGAAGTTGTCGTAGCTGCCTTGGTCCTGTTCGGGAAGGATGACATCTCTAGCCATCGGGATTCTCCGTGATGATGGTATTCAGTAGAGGTCCGATCATAAAGGACGTGCGGGCGAACAGTAAAACACTCGTCCATAATACGCGGGTCATCAAAATAGTGATCAGAGAGTTTCAATGTTGAAGTATAGCGAACCGCATCACGTGACCGATTCGCAACGTGGAGAGTTCCTTGAGTTTGCGTTGGAACTGGCGGCGCAAGCCGGGCAGGTGATACTGCCGTTTTTTCGCACCGAGCTGGCTGTGGAAAACAAGCTGTCGGATGGCCGATTCGATCCGGTCACCGAAGCCGATCGTGGGGCAGAAATCGTGATCCGCAGTGGTATTGAAAAAATGTTTCCCGAACACGGTGTGCTGGGTGAAGAATTTGGGTTTAGCCAGGGAAACGGTCTGACCTGGGTCATTGATCCTATTGATGGTACGCGCGCATTTATGTCGGGCATGCTCCACTGGGGGGTGTTGCTCGCTTTGTTCGACGGCCAGCGGCCGATACTTGGGGTGATGCACCAGCCGTTTACCGACGAGTTTTTTGCTGGCGATTGTCGCAACGCTCACTATCACTGTGGCGACGTGTCTCGTCCGTTGTGTGTGCGTTCCTGTGTAGGCTTGGAGGACGCGGTGCTTACCACCACCAGCCCCAGATATTTTGCGATGCAGGAGCGTGACGCGTTCGCGCAGCTGGAAAAAAAGGCGAAGGTTACGCGGTACGGTGGCGATTGTTATATATATGCCATGTTGGCGATGGGCCAGGTAGACCTGGCGACCGATTCCAATTTGAATCCTTACGACATTCAGGCGCTCATTCCCATCATCCAGGGTGCCGGCGGCGTGGTGACTGCGGCCGACGGCGGAGATGCCAGCATGGGTGGATTTGTTATTGCGGCTGGTAGTCCGGAGGTACACCGACAAGCGCTGGCGGTGGTGAAAGAGAGCCTGGAATCGTGAAGCTTGAAGGAGTCAAAGTTGTTGATCTGTCATCGTTTCTGCCGGGTCCAACGGTGACGCAGATGATGGCGGACCACGGTGCAAACGTTGTCAGGGTCGAAAGTCTGGGTGAGGGAGAACCTAATCGACGCATCGGTCAGCGGCGTGGGGATGAAACGGTCTATTTCGCGTGCACACACCGCGGTAAGCAGAGCCTGTCGCTCAACCTGAAGGATTCGCGCGGTGTCGAACTGTTCATGGAGTTGGTGCAAAGCGCAGATGTCATCGTGGAGTCGTTTCGTCCCGGCGTCGTTGCGCGCCTCGGAGTGGACTACGATCAGGTGGTCAAGGTAAAGCCAGACATCGTTTATGCCTCTATCTCGGCGTTTGGTCAGGACGGCCCGTTGGTGTTGAACCCCGCTCACGATCTGGCGGTCGAAGCGATGTGTGGGTTGTTGTCCAACAACACGGATTCGAACGGAACACCTGTGATGCCCGGGCGTCCCTCGGGGGACATCAATGACGCCAACGCTACCAGCTTCAACTTTACGCTGCCTACTATGTCGCGATGACCGCGTTGGACGCCGACAGCAACGAAAGTGCGTATTCCAACGAGGTGTTGAAGGCCACCAACTAGACGCCGCGCCTGCAGAAGGGCTCGTTGCCCTGGCCAGGCTAGGGCGCAAGCTTTTGCACCGATTGGGGTAGTGACGCGCCTTTGGCGGTGTAGTCCCCGTCGATGGGCACGATCGTGATGAATCCTTGTCCGAACAGCACCGTGTCAGAGCCGTCGATGTCCGGGCCCCCTTCGGTTGGGCCGAATTCCGGAACGTAGCGATCGTCTGCCACAGCCTTGAATCCGATGGCGAAATACGAGGCGCGTCCCTGCACGGCTAGTCTCACGCCCTTGATCGCGTCTGGTGTCAGCGGGGGGTAGTTAACGTTCAGCGCCAATGCCCCTGTTGACCAGGGGTCTGCTCCACAATACAGAGCTTCAACCAGCCTGCTGGTGAAGTCGGCAATGTTGGCGACGTGGGCCAGGTTCGCCTCAACATCGTCCTCTTCACCGATCAGATTGGTGCTGACCGCAATGCCGGGAATGGGAGGGACCCGCACCTTCAATGCAGCGATGATCGCGCCGACGGTTCCGGAAATGGGCGTCGCGGGCCCCAGATTGGCACCATCATTGATCCCCGAAACCACGAGATCTACAGGCTCATCTGGTCCGAATATTGCGGTTGCTCCAATCAGCACCGTAGTCGCCGGACTGCCTGTGACCGCGTAAATCTCATCGAACTCGTCATTGGGTTGCCTGGGGGCGCTGATGGCGTCCATTGTGAGTGACGCGCTGCTGCCGCTGTAGTTGCGCGCCGGGGCAATCCGTTTGACGTTGTGACCAGCCGCCTTCAGGGCGCGATGCAGGGCAACGATCCCGATCGTTTCGTAACCGTCGTCGTTGGTAAGCAGAATGTTCAGAGCCGGGCTGTCGCACGGGTCGGCGGCGTTGACCAGGACGGGCGTCAATAGCAGTACGGCTAACAGGGTGCGGCGCATATGACCTCGCGTTGACTTAGCTCGATGCATGAACGGGCTATGATGCCATATCGGGCTGGCCTGACCATCAAATTCAGGGGATAGTGCTGCGCTAATGACGGTAGCGATGCAGCACCATCCGCAATTCGCCGCGCCCCTTAAGCGCCTGGGCCTGATTGGGGACGTGCACGGTGAGGATGGCCGCCTGGCTGACGCGTTGGATTGGTTTGCCGGTGAGAAGGTGGACGCCATCGTGTGCACCGGCGATGTTGCCGACGGTGGGGGTTGCATCAATGCCTGTTGCGAATTGCTGGAGCAGGCCAATGTGATCACGGTCGCTGGCAACCACGATCGCTGGCTGTTGCAGGATCGGGTTCGCCATGTCGAGGATGCTCACCAGCTGGCAGACCTCAACGATACCAGCCAGGAATTCCTGGAAGGCCTGCCACGAGTTGTGTCGCTGGAAACACTCGCGGGCTCCCTGCTGCTGTGCCACGGCGTGCTCGACAACGACCTGGCGAAGGTGTGGCCGGGTACGCAACGCTCGCCCATTGAACGCAGTTCCGAAATGGATGATCTGTTGGCCTCCGGTGGGCATCAGATCCTGATCAATGGTCACATGCACTACCGGGTGCTGATAGATTTCGACGAGCTGGTGATGATCAATGCCGGGACCCTGCGCGGTCGCTTTTCTGGCGTCTCGCTGGTGGATTTGGAGGAGGGTTGGGTGTCCGCGCACGAGCCTGGCGCGGATGGGCGGGTCGAACGGGTCGCGGAACACCGCCTGGCCGACACTGCTGACCGCCGAATATGGCGGGATACTCAGGAATTTGACGGCACCTGGCAGCCGGTGACCCTACACGGCTAGGCACGTTCCAACACCGTTCACGGCAAGATTGGTGAGGGTGGTCGTGATGAGATTTCGCTCGGCCTCCTGCACGCGCAGTTCCAGACTCTCCACGCTGTCGGAAGCCTTCACGGGTACTCGGACCTGGGACAGAATCGGGCCGCTGTCGTATTCGTTATCCACCAGATGCACGGTGGCGCCTGATTCGGAATCCCCCGCATCCAACACTGCCTGGTGCACCCTTCTGCCATAAAACCCCTTGCCGCCGTGCCTGGGAAGCAGCGCAGGGTGCGTGTTGATAATCCTGTCGCGAAACTCCTCAAGCGTTTGGGGACCGAGGCGTTTCATGTATCCAGCCAACAGTATCCAGTCCGGATTTGATGCTTTCAGAACACGCCTCATTTCGATGTCGAGATCGTTACCCTGCGGATGTGTGTGGCTGCTGAGGTGAATGGTGGCAATGCCGTGGGCGATCGCCCGCTTCAGAGCAGGTGCTCGACTGTTGTTGCTGATCGCGAGCACAATTTGGGCGGGCAGGTTCCCGGCCTCTATTGCATCAATCACGGCTTGCAGAACGGATCCGCCGTGAGAGACGAGCACGGCAATGCGCATCATTGCGCCATCCTGAAAATCGCGGTGTGAAATATTTCAGCGGCAATCCGGCCGTTCCGACGGTAGGCGAGGTAGAGTCGGATGAATTCATGGCCCTTGCGGCGCCACTTTTCTAACGGGACGGCCTTGACTTCGATTGTGTCTCCGACCCGTAGCAGCTCGCGAAAGCGGATTTCTGATCCCGCGTGGATCCATGCCGGCATGATGTACTCGCGCGTCAACGCGCGGTTCGCGACGCTCAACAGCCAATGCGGATGTGCACACGCGCGATAAATTGGCAGCGTGTCTGAAACCTGCTCGCTGTATGCCTGGTTGCCATCTTCGGTGACCTGCCAGTGCCAGGGTTCAAAGGGCTGGTTTTCGACCACCGTTTCCCATTGGATCTCGCCGCGGTCGCGGGATTTCGCCGAAGTATCGAAAACTGTTTGATCTTCGCAGGCCGGCAACTCGCTTGGCAGGCTCGAGTGCAGTTCGGCAAGCAGGATCTCTTTGTGCAGGCATTGAACGTGGTAGCCGGCACTATCCTGGGCGCAGGTTATCTCTAGATGGTCGGCATGGTAGGCAG
>JAYGEV010000216.1:0-3220 GCA_046582225.1 Pseudomonadales bacterium | reverse complement strand
GTGTCGCAGCGCACATACACGGCGAGCAGATTCCGCTGGCGGTTGGTGCTGTGCTGAATCAGGCGCTCACCGGCGGTGATGACTACGAGTTGTGTTTCACCTGTGCAGCGGCACCCGAAGATCTTGGCGTTGCCGTGACGTGCATCGGAGCTATCGAGGCCGGATCGGGCATCTACCTCGACGGCAGTGTGGTCAACGCCTCCGGATTTCTTCATTTCCCGTGATGAGCGGATTGTCGTGGCGCCAATGGCGTGATCCGGAAGTACTCGTGTGTTGCGGATTTGGCAGCGGTTTTCTGCCGAGGGCGCCTGGCACCTGGGGCAGCCTCGCGGCACTGGGGGTGTGGTGGTGGTTGCTGGCGCCCTTACCCTGGTGGCTGCAGCTGATCTCGGCGCTGATGGTGTTCGGTTCGGGGGTCTGGCTGGTGAACCGCATCGCTCGGCGTTATGCGGTTGGCGACGAGCCGGCCATCGTTATCGATGAATTTGCGGGTTTGTGGATTGCGCTGGTCGGCCAGGGAGCCGACGCGCTACCGGTAGTGATCGGTTTCACGGCGTTTCGCGTATTCGATATTCTCAAGCCGTGGCCCATTGGGCTGGCCGATGCCCGGGTCAAAGGCGGTTTCGGGGTAATGCTGGACGACCTGCTGGCCGGATTATTGGCGCTTTTTGTGCTGCAAATCTCATTTCGGTGGATTGCCGGGGGGATATAGGAGGCCAACGACATACACTTGGCGTCGGTTGAACCCGAGGGTCACGAACGCCCATGAAAGGATTTTCGCTAGCTGTTGTCACTGCCCTGATCTGCCTTGGGTCCAGCCCGGTGTTGTCCACCGCTCCGATGGAAGTTGTCGGGTTGTTTAAGAATCGCGCGGTCGTGCGCCTTGCCAGCGAAGAAATGTTGCTCAAAGTCGGAGAAACCAAAAATGGCGTGACTTTGGTTGCTTCTGATGCGAACGAAGCACACCTGATATACCGATATAAAGACTATCGCCTGTCGATTTCAAATCGAGTCGGCAGCCTGTATCAGGACGCTGAAAAGGCCCAGGTGGTGGTCGCGTCCGATCAGCATGGCCAGTTCCGGATCCGCGGGGCCGTGAACAACAACTACACGAATTTCCTGGTCGACACCGGCGCGTCGGTCGTTGCCGTCAGCTCCAAAGATGCCGTTCGAATGGGCATCGACTACAGCAACGGTGAAAAAGGCGTGGTTTATACCGCCCAGGGCACGACCGACTCTTATTTTGTCATTCTTGACGAGGTCGTGGTTGGCGCTATCAAAGCTTACAACGTGCGCGCCGCCGTCATCGAAGGTGAATACCCGATCGAACCTCTGCTGGGCATGTCATTCCTGCGGCAGGTGCGAATGGAAGAAAGTCGCGGAGTGCTGACCCTCACCCAGCAGGACTAGCTGCGGCTAGAAAGCTCTATTCACGGCAAGCTCGGCCAGTTGCTTCAGCTGAATGTGCTGCAACCCGGCCCGATCCAGCATGGGCAATGCCTCAGCCAGCAGTTCATTCGCCATTTCACGTGCGGCATCTACGCCGAGCAGCGCAGGGTAAGTACTTTTGCCGGCTGCGGCGTCTGAACCGGCAGGTTTACCGAGGTTTTCGGTACTCTGGGTGACGTCGAGCACGTCGTCGATGACTTGAAATGCCAGTCCGACGCGCGTTGCGAACTCGGTGATCAGCACATAGGTTTCCGGGGACAGCCTGGGTTTGCCAAAAAGCGCGCCCAGCTGCACGGCTACTTTGATCAATGCGCCGGTTTTATGCGCATGCATGGATTGCAGCTCGCTCAAGCCAAGCTGCTTTCGTTCGGATTCCAGATCATAGCTCTGACCGCCGACCATCCCCTGCCACCCGGCCGCTTCGGCGAGCAGCTGAACGGCGCGCAGGCGCACGGCGTCCGATTTCGTGGGTGCTTTGGCCAGCGTCTGGAAGGCCAGCGCCTGCAGCGCATCGCCCGCGAGCACGGCGGTGGCTTCGCCAAACTTGATGTGATTGCTGGGCAATCCATGCCGCAGGTCATCGTTGTCCATGGCCGGTAGATCGTCGTGGATGAGCGAGTAGGCGTGAATGAACTCGATTGCGCAGGCCGGCGCCAGGGCGTCTTCCAGAGCCCCGCCTAAACCCGTGCAGGTAGCACACAACAGCATCGGCCGGATCCTTTTTCCTCCACCCAGGGTCGCATAGCGCATGGCATCCAGCACCGGTTGCGCGATCGATGAGGTGGTTGGCAGGTGGTGGTCCAGCGCGTCTTCGATGGTCGCGCGCAGCGCCCTGAGCTCCAGGTTCATTCGTCGGCTTGGGAATCGAGGTCGAGACTCACCAGTTCGTCATTTTCAGTAAGTATTTTGACCTTTAACTCGGCGGATTTGAGCGCGGCCTGGCAGTGTCGGGTGAGCTTCACCCCACGCTCGAAGGCGTGGAGAGAGTCCTCCAGCGACATGTCGCCAGATTCCATGCTTTCGACCAGCGCTTCGAGATCGGCAAGCGCGGTCTCAAAGTCGAGCTCGGAATCAATGGACTCTTTGGCGGTTTTTGCGGATTTTGTAGCCACACCAGCACGGTAACCGCAGCGCCCGGGTGGCGCAAGGTAGCCGCTGCGGCTCTTTACCGATAAACGTCTAGACTTAATTCTACGGTCACGCAGAGATTGGAATCAGCCATGGATCTGGCAACCCTGGTCGGACTTATAGGCGCGTTTAGCATCGTGATTTCAGCGATGGTATTGGGCGGCTCGGCTGGTATGTTCGTCAACGTGCCTTCGTTGCTCATCGTTCTGGTTGGCACACTGTTCGTGGTGCTCATGAAGTTCAGCATAGGTCAATTTGTTGGCGCCGTGAAAGTGGCCGTCAAAGCGTTCAGCTTCAAACTCGCCAAGCCCGAAAGCATCATCGAAGAGGTGGTGGAACTTGCAGACGCGGCCCGCAAGGGTGGCCTGCTGTCGCTGGAAGGAAAAGAGGTTTCCAGCAACTTTCTCGCCAAGGGCATACAGCTGCTGGTCGATGGGCATGACGCGGATGTGGTTCGCACGCTGCTGATGAAGGATCTCCACCAGACCATTCAGCGGCACGAGTGGGGAGCTAAGATATTCGCCGCGATGGGCGATGTGGGCCCAGCCATGGGCATGATCGGAACTCTCATTGGACTGGTCGCCATGTTGGCGAATATGGACGATCCCAAGTCCATCGGTCCGGCCATGTCCGTGGCACTGTT
>JAYGEV010000172.1:0-3552 GCA_046582225.1 Pseudomonadales bacterium | reverse complement strand
CAATCTCGCGCTGTGTCAGGCCATTGCCCAGAACACCAACGAGATCGTGTTCGGCACCAGCATCTCCCCGATCTACACGCGCCACGTCAACGAATTCGCGCAGACCGCTTCGTTCATTCACGAACTCTCAGACGGTCGCTTCCGCTTCGGGATCGGCGTGAGCCACGCCCCGGCCATGGACCGGCTCGGCGTAACCACCGGCAAGCCCCTGAGCGACACCCGTCAATTCGTCGAAGATCTGCGCGCCGTGCCCAGATCCGGTGAACTACCGCCCGTGGTGTTGGCCACATTGCGCACCCGGATGATCAATCTCGCCGAAGAAATCGGCCAGGGGATGGTGTTCGCCAACGGTGCTCGCTCGCACATGACTAATTCCCTTGCCGTCCTGGACGATGCGACCCGAAGCAACGAAAACTTCTTCATCGGCGACATGATTCCCACCTGCATCAGCGATGATATCGAAGCCGCCAAGGCGGTGAACCGACGAACGCTGAGCGGCTATGCGATGTTGCCAAACTACCGCAACTATTGGAAAGAAGCCGGCTATGTCGAGGAAATGGAGGGCGTGGAAACCGCGATGAAAGCCGGTGAGCTGGATAGGATCCCCGAATGCCTGTCCGATCGCTGGTTGGCCGACACCACCCTGTTTGGTACTCCGGCCAACGTTCGCGAGGGTATCGAGGCATGGTTCGACGCGGGCATCCGCACACCGATCATCGTGCCTTCCTCCGCCCAGGGCAATCAGATGACGGCATTCGAGGAATTTTTCGCACTGTGGGATTAGCGGGCATTTAGGCGGCATCCGACTGATCAAAACCGTCGGTCTTGACTGTTTTGCGGGTATGCGTTTAATAGGCTCGTCAGCGCGGGCACGATTTACCATCGGCACGAGAATCTCGACTGCTACATTTCAACGGCGAGGTTCAAACTCATGACAACGCTCAAACGGGTAAATCTCGGCTCCCTCGCAGACCTGGGCGAGGGGGAAAAACGGTCTTTTGACGCTGCTGACATCAATGTGCTGGTGTGTCGGGTACGCGGAACGCTGCATGCCGTGGAAGATCGCTGCAGTCACGCGGACAACGCCCTGTGCCCGGGACGCCTGTCCGGTTACATGATCACCTGCCCGGTACACAGCGCGCGCTTCGACGTCCGCACCGGCACCCACGAGGGCCCGCCTGCTTTTACCGGCATTCGCAGCTTCGCAATCGAAGAGGGTGCGGACGGCGCAGTGGTCGAGATAGCGCCAGGCCCGCCCTCTGAAACGAGGTTTTGATTCGCACCGGGTTCGCGGTCTCGATGCAACCGGCGTTTTACGCTACATCCAGGCTCAGATTTGGTAGTCGATACCAGAGAACCCCTCCATTTCGGGGAAATTTTGCCCGAACAGCCCAAAATTCGATAAGAATCGAAAAACAATTCCGGCGCCCCACACCTACCATTTAAGTATCGCCGTAATGAATTACCGGGCCCTATCGATGTTGCGAAAACTGTTGTTCGAACACCCCGAGGAAATTGGGGAAACCTATACCGAGCATGCCGCCTGCGCGCTCTGGATCGGACTGCGAATGATCGCTGCCGGTCTGGCCTGCCTGGTTCATGCCCTGCTGCCCGGTCTGTGCGTTCGCACGGCAAGTGAGGCGGTGGATAACATCACCAAACTGATGCAGACGAGAGCCGGCAAGACCCTCGGTCGGGCCCATCCGCTTGTGTAGAATGTCCGACATCGGCTCAACCCCATCCACAAACATGCCGCTGCCGGGGACATTCAATTTTGAAGCTGTGGGTGATACGCCACGCAAAATCTTCCTGGGCTGATGCAGGGCTGACCGACTTCGAGCGCCCTCTAAACAAACGCGGCAACGCAGACGCTCAACGCATGGCCAGCTGGCTCGCTAAACAATCAGATCCCGCAACGTGGATCTGGACCAGTGACGCTGCGAGAGCGCTTGCCACAACCGAATTCGTCGTAAAGGGGTTCGCCACAGCCAGCCCGCAGACCGTATCCGATCATCGCCTGTATCACGCATCCGCCGAGACCGCCTGCGATACCCTGCGCGAGACTCCCAGCGACATTGGCAGCGTCGCGTTGGTCGCACATAACCCCGGCCTGACCGGGCTGGTCAATCTGTTGGCCGGCGGGCAAGCCATTGAGAACCTGCCGACATTCGGTGTGGCGCGGTTTGATATCGCCGGTGACTGGCACGAGTTGGGCGTTGCCCAGGCAACCCTGGAGTTGATGATGGCGCCGAAATGGGATCTGGCGAAGCGCATCTCCTAACTTCCGGCTTGATCACGCTTAACGATCTTGCAGATAAACAAGCCGTCCCAGAGATCATCAGGAAGAACCCGCGCCGCGCGTTGAAGATCTGAATGGAGAACCTTTGCACGCCAACGCGTGAGGCCCGGGATGAATTGCGGGCAAACCACGCTAACCGATTCCAGCTTCGCGGCGGGTTCGCGGCGCACCAGATAGTCCAGCGGAATTTCGTTCTCCTCAGGTGCCAACGCACAGGTGCAATAGATCAACCGACCACCTGGTTTCAGCGCGGTGAACGCAGAGCGCAGTAAGGATTTCTGCTTGCGCGCAACTTCTTTGATCTTGCGCAGTTTCCAGTGCGCGTAGCTTGCCGGATCATCAAGGCGAAAGCGGGCTTCCGACGAGCACGGCACGTCCAGAAGAACCGCGTCGAACCGCTCGCCCACCTTGCGTCCAACGCCGCGTCCATCACTCAAGTAAAAGTCCACATTGCGGACCCCGCAGCGAGCCAGATTTGCCCGCATGCGGTGAAACCGGGACTTCACCGGCTCCACCGCAGCGATACGACCACGGTTGTCCATGGCCGCAGCCATGAGCAACGTTTTGCCACCAGGGGCTGCTGCCAGATCCAGTACCTCCTCATCCGGCTGCGGTGCGAGCGCCAGCACGGCGAGCACGCTCGAAGGATTGATTGGATAAATTTCCCCGCGCTCCACGCTCCCGGCACTCATCAGCTGTTCGCGCCGCTCGGCGCTTACTGACCAGCACCCTTCAAGTTCCGGCAGCCGCTGACCGCCCGCAAGCGGCGCGCCGTCGCGCAGCGAGTGAGCCAGTAACCCGTTCGCCTGGGTTCACGCATGGAGCGAAGGGTCGCCTCGGCGCAATTGTCTCCAACAATTTCAATGAGGCGCGTAACGAACTCGTCGAGCTGTTCAGGAATCTGTTCAGGCATACGTTCCATGGTCGGCAAGATTAAGTGGCAGCATCAAACACTGAAACCTCTACGACAGCACCTACATTTACCCACGCGCTCACTAGACTAGCGCGCAAAGAGCCGGTATACCTATGCGCTTGGCCTCAAACGCACCTGGAGCCTGGCATGGGCCCTCTATCCTTTCTGGCGTTGCTCGGTATTGCCTACCTGATCTGGCGGGTCACCGATCAACTGCCAGACCTGCTTTTTCGCTTGAGTGAAGTCCAGCGCGACGTCGCAGAAATTCGCCGCCGGCTCGCAGATGACGCACAAGCACCCGCAGAGACTGCAGCTTCGAGCACAAGCGAGGCACCGCCCA
>JAYGEV010000142.1:0-2088 GCA_046582225.1 Pseudomonadales bacterium | reverse complement strand
TCGGCGACAACGTCGAAGACGTGATGGGCCCCGTGCGCTTCGTCATTTTTTATGTCGTCTGCGGACTCGCGGCCGCGATCGCGCAGATTCTCGCCGACCCGAGCAGCGCCATTCCCATGGTCGGCGCATCCGGCGCCATCGGCGGCGTGATGGGCGCATATGCGCTGATGTTCCCACGAGTTCGCGTGCACACGCTGATCTTTCTGGGATTCTTCGTCACCACCTTTGCGGTCCCGGCGGTTTTCATGCTCGGGTACTGGTTTGTGCTGCAACTGCTGCAAGGTCTGCCAGCCCTGGGCTCCACTCAAGGCGGGGTCGCGTTCTGGGCGCACATCGGCGGATTTGTCGCCGGAGTCGCGCTCATTCACCTGTTCAGGCGCAAAGACTATCTCTCGGCACATCTGGCGGCACCTCAATGGCAGCGCCAGCGCCGCACCTCGAAACGAAGCTGGCCATAGCCCGCTAGAGCCCGTCGATCCACTGACCCACCACGTCGAGACCGCCATCGTCCACCAGGTGGCTTGCCAGCGGCGGCATGCGATCGGTATTCAGGCGCCGCATGCGCTCCCACAGCACACTGCGCGCTCTGTCGCCAGGTGCGATGATTCGCGCGTCGTCAATCCCGAGGTCACCCGCGGTGGGCACGACACCAACGGCATTGATGTCCGCCTGGGCCGTGTCGAATCGCAGATCCAGGTCCACCGGGGTGGGTCCCCCGGGTCGGTGGCAGATCGCACAGTTCGTGTCCAGATACGCCCGTGCGCGATCGGCGAGAGGCTGGGTCGCATCACCCACCGGCACAAAACTGCCATAGCCATCCGGCGCACCGATGTCGGTACTGAACAACGCGATGTTGTTCCAGCTGCGCAGCTGGTTGTCGGTTGCATTCGGATAGGCAAAATCCCGATTCAGCTGACGGGTCTGCAACCCGAGCGTACGACCGGCGCCTTGGGTGTGGCAGCGCAGACAATCGGTTCGCGAGGGATATTCATACAGCTGGTCGCGCGTTCCCCCATCGGCCAGACTCACCGTGATGGTCTCAGTTTCGCGACCGGTGAGCAGCTCAGCGTCGGTACCCTGAGCGTTCCAGCGATAGGTAAAACCCTGCCATCCGCTGGTGGTGTTGATGAGCAACCGGGTTTCCAGCCGCCGCGCGCTCGATGCATCACCCTCGATAAGGGCAAGCTCAAAATGTTTGATCACGACCGTTCCAACCGGGAAACTCCAGGCTCCGCTCGCCGCAAACTGCAGCCGTGAACCATCCGGTATCCCCACCCACCGGCGCTTGACGGCGTTATCCGACCAGAACGGGTGATTCAACTCATACTCAACAAGCCCCTGCGCAGGCTCAAGGGTCGCAAGATTCGCAAACACGCCCGTTTCAGAGATTTGATCCGGGATCGAACCGCTGCCACCGGTCTCGTCGAACCCGAATATTCCTCCATTGAGGGAGATCAGGTAGATCTCTCCCTGATTGTCTTCGCCGAACGATGCTGGGGAGTTCGCGGTCGCAATGACCTCGTTTGCGGGCATGTTCACGCCGTCGTAATCGAGCGCCCACACCGTTCCGCTGCCGAAATCGGCGTAGAGATAACGCCCCTGCAGGCCAGGCAGCGCATTGCCGCGATAGACATATCCGCCGATGACGGCAATCCCCAGGCTGTGGTCGTACTCGTAAACCGGTGGCGTGAACTCGGAGTTCGGCAGCGTGTTCGCAGAGGCGTCGAAATCCAGGGTGCCTTCAAACACCCGCCAGCCATAGTTGCCGCCGGCTACAATGATATCGATCTCTTCGATGCTGCCCTGACCGACGTCTCCGAGCCACAGATCTCCCCCCGCCCGATCGAATGAGAACCGAAACGGATTGCGCAGACCCATTGCCCAGGTTTCCGGGCGCGCGCCGGGTTGGGGAAAGTTGGGATTGTCCAGCGGAATGTCGTACGCGTCTGCCGGGTTAGCGGGGTGCACGTCGATCCGCAACATGCTGCCAAGCAGGTCACTGGGATCCTGGGCGTGATTCTGTGGGTCGCCACCGCCACCGCTGCCGCCGTCGCCATAGCATAGAACATCAATATCAATATTGTTTTC
>JAYGEV010000074.1:0-3451 GCA_046582225.1 Pseudomonadales bacterium | reverse complement strand
AACGATTCTGACATGGCTGAAAAACCAGATTCCGGCGATGCCGGATATCGCGCCGCCCAGGTAGACCCACCGAAACGATTCCGGGTTTGCGTCTAACAGCGGCCCGACGACGCTGCTGATCACCACCGTGATCAGGCTGGTAATGATCTGCAGGCGTCCAGTGGTGCGTGCTCGCACGCTGCGCGGGTAGTTCAGGCTCCAGACAATGCTGCGCACGGTGATAATTCCGGCAATCAGCAGGCGGCTGAGAATCATCCCGGCGACCAGCAATACCGCACCGATCTGATTGACGGGTGCGACGGCGATGGCCAATACGCACAGTACCGTCAATAGCTGGACCACATTCGCGAACCGAACTTTGGTCCGGGCGGTCGCCAGTTTGTTCCAGAAAAAGCTCGACAGGTTGCCAAACATCGGCGCCGCGGTAATGACTGCGAGTACCAGCGGAGAAACCTGGTAGATCTTGGCCGCGAGTACGCCGACGATGCCGCCTTCGAGCAGGGTAAAGGCAACCGGCAGCGTCAGCTCGGTGAGCTGCTCGTAGCGAAAGCTGCGCTGCGCAACAGCTCCCAGCTCGTTGCTGAACGAAGGTTGCGCGAATCGGCGCAAGAACCGTTACGGCTTTTCGAACAGCAGGGTGAAACGGTCGGTGTTTCCTGACACGGAACGTCGTCCAACCTCGTAGCGCAATTCGTCGTCGTAGCGATAGTGCAGGCTTGAGTATTTAACAAACTTGAAACCAACATCTTCGATCTCTCGAATCATCGCTACCGGATCAACGCGCCGCCAGTTTTCCAGGCTGTCGCTCTGCATGTGACGCCTGGTGTGATCAACCACCCCGTAGCGGCCACCTCTCTTGAGGGCTTTGAATACGCCTTGGTTGATGCTCCGACGGCCGGCCCTGGTGAAGTTGTGGAGATTACGGAAGGTCAACGCCAGATCGATGTTCTTCACCGGGATTGTGAGCCCGGGAAACTCGCCCCGTCGTGCGCCTTGTGCGCGGACGTACGGCTCGCTATTCACCTGCACGACTTCCACCCCGGACAGCGCTCCGGATTCGATCATCTTCTCGATTCCCGGAGTGCCAATTGCGACATACAGCTTTCCTTTGGCTTCCAGTGTCGGTGCAAGCAACTTGGTGTACCAGCCACCTCCGGGCAGCAATTCGAGCACCCGCATGTCCTCTTCCAATCCGAAGAAGGACAGCGTCTCGATGGGTTTGCGGTTTGCGTCCCTGGCGCGATCGGCGTCACTGCGCAGGCTGCTGGTAACGGCGGCTTTGAGGCTTTCCTGGAGATCGGCGGCAGCCGGCATACCGGCCAGGCAAGCGAGAATGGCCAGAGAAATAATGCGAAGGATGCTAGGCATGACGTTGTCGCTCTTCCTTTATCGTGTGGCAGAGTGTCCGATGCGAATTGGAGCGCGCCGTTTGGTTCGGGCGCGCGCGATTGTCGCACGGGCACGGTCGAGGTGTCAGCCGGCCGACCTGGCTGTGCTATCGTTGAAGGCCGGTTACCAGGGGTAAGATCATGCGAGAAAATTCGTTGCTGAGCGCATGGCGTGAGGGCAAACAGACGATCGGTTGCTGGTTGTCCATGGCCAACGCGTACTCGGCGGAGTCGCTGGCACAGCTCGGTTTCGATTACCTGTGCGTGGATCTGCAGCACGGTCTGATCGACTATCAGGATCTCACCTACATGCTGCCTGCAATTTCTACCGGTAGCTCGACCCCGCTGGTTCGAGTGTCCTGGAACGAACCCTACGAGATCATGAAAGTGCTCGACGCCGGTGCCTACGGGGTCATTGTGCCGTTGGTGAACAACCGCGCGGATGCGCAACAGGCGGTTGCGGCCTGTCGTTACCCGCCGGATGGAAATCGGTCGTTTGGTCCGATTCGAGCCGCGCTGTATGGGGGTCGAGGCTACGCCGCCGAAGCCAACCAGCATATTGCCTGCATCGCGATGATCGAAACCCAGGAAGGCTTGCGAAACCTCGACGAGATCCTAATGACCCCCGGGCTCAACGGTATTTATATCGGTCCCTCTGATCTGGCCCTGGCGCTGGGCATGCCGCCGATCGGCGACACCGACGATCTGGGCCATATGGAAACGGTGCTGCGAATTCTCGAGTCCTGCCACAATCATGGTGTGCCCGTCGGCATCCATACGTCCAGTCTGGATTATTGCCAGAAGCGTCTCGCGATGGGGTTCGACTTCATAACGCTTGGCAGTGACGCGGGCTTCATGAGCCGTACTGCTGCCCTTGAGCTGAACGCGGCTCGGGGCACCGCAAATATCAGCTGACGACCGGCTCCAGTGCGGTCTCACCCGCCGATGGTGCCAGATCGTAAATGGCCTCCATCAGTTCATCGATTCGAAATGGCTTTGCCAGAAAGCGGCCGATACCGATTCGCTCCATACGCTGAGCGTCTCGGCTTTCGGTAAACGCGGTAATCAGGATGATCGGTAGATCTGGCTGCAATGCTTTGGCTTGCTATGAGAGTTCCAATCCGGAAAGCAGCGGCATCGCCTGATCGGTGATCAGCATCGCCAGATTGTCCGCGTTGGACTGCAGGTAGCGGAAGGCTTTGGGGCTTTCATTGAAGATCACCGGTTCCAACCCGTGGTCGCGCAGCACTTCGCCGATAAAACTGCCGACCGAGACTTCGTCGTCGACCACCACAATCTGACCAACAATCTTGTTGGTCGGGGCGCTGGCACTGGGTTGCTGCTGCTGTGCAGGCGTCGCGATGGGCAGATGCACGCGAAACGTGGTGCCTTCACCGACCGTTGAGTCCAGGGTAACGTGGCCGCCGTACTCGTGGATGAGCGTGGTGATCTGTGACAAGCCCATGCCGGTCCCTTTCCCGGCTTCCCGCGTCGTGAAGTACATTTCGAAAATCTTTTCGCGTAACTCCTCGGGTATGCCGTGCCCGTTGTCGGTCACCGAAAGCACGATGTGATCGTCGGTCAACTTCTCATCACACGAAGCGCAAGCGTGCTGCTGACGCCCGCGGACCACCGAGATCGCAATGGCGCCGTTACCCTGGATGGCATCGCGCGCATTGATCAGCAGGTTCATGATCACCTGCTGCAGTTGAACCGGATCGGCCATGACCTTTTCCAGGCCCCCTCCGTAATCGGTGTTGATATCTATGGTTGCGGGGATAGCCGCTCGCAGCATGCGTGAAACATCCGTAATAGCGGCCGTGACGTCGATCGGCGAGGGATCACCACGACTGGCTCGAGCAAACGTCAGCATCTGTGAGATCAGGTCGCGCGTCCGGTGTCCGGCCGTGACCACCTCCTCCAGGTAGTTGTCGACCTGTTCACTAGCCAGCCGATCGCGCGCGCTCAACACAAGTTCTGCATAGCCGATGATGCTGGCGAGGATGTTGTTGAAGTCGTGAGCGATGCCGCTGGCCGATGGCCTCCATCTTGCTGGCTTGCTG
>JAYGEV010000078.1:0-5253 GCA_046582225.1 Pseudomonadales bacterium | reverse complement strand
GTTGCGGGTCACTATGTGGAAGCACCCGACCTTCGAGTAGATACGCACGGATCCGATGTTATAGATCCGGTGTGGGATCTATTGAAGGCTGCCTATGTGCGCTGGGGTGTCTTGCCGACTCTGCTCGAACGGGACGTCAATTTTCCGAAGCTTACCGACCTGCTGACGGAGGTGGCCCAGATTCGCGAGCTGCAGCGACAAGCGCGTAATCAGAATGCAACCGTCGGGTAGCAACCTTCCGGGATTCCGAGAACTCCAACTCGATTTTGCGGCTCACATACGCAATCCGGACGCCAACCCTCGACCGGACGGTATCGAAGCCCGACGGATGCAGATCTATCTGGATCTGTTTTACAACAATATCGAGGGTTTTCTGGCCAATGGCTTTCCGATCACCAAAAAGCTGTTGGGATCCACGCTGTGGCACCAGGTCGCACGGGATTTTGTTGACCGTCATGCCAGCGAATCGCCGTACTTTTTGGAGATCTCCCAGGAGTTTCTGACTTACCTTGAACTGGCAAAGCGCGCGGATCTGCCGGACTTCATCATTGAGTTGTGCCACTACGAATGGGTGGAGCTTGCCCTGGCCGTTGCAGATGAAGATATTCCGAGCGACGGCATAGATCCGGTCGGTGATCTGATATCCGGTCGGGTGGTCGTTTCTCCACTCATCTGGACTTTGGCGTATCGCTACCCCGTGCACCAGATCGGTGTCGGGTTCCAACCCACCGAGCCGCCAGCCGAACCCACCCAGCTCGTCGTGTACCGACGACGGGACGATCGGGTCAAATTTCTCGAGGCGAATGCGGTTACGTTCCGGTTGCTGGAACTACTTGCGGAATGTGCGACGGGAGCGCAAGCGTTGGAGCGCCTCTGTGGAGAGCTGCCCTCGCTTGATTCACAAACCATTCACGATCAGGGTCTTGCAACCATGGAGCGCTTGCGTGACGCTGAAATCATTCTAGGGATCGAGATTGCCGGTGCGAGTTAGCACATTTATTTCCACAGCATCGCGCATCAGCTGGGCGCGCCCGGGCTGCGCGCAACTGCTGGCAGTTATGTTGTGGGTAGTGCCGGGTCTCGGCTGGGCCGACGTAGATCCCTGGGAAGGTGCTAATCGAAAAATCTACTGGGCGAACGACGTCGCAGATCGTGCGGTATTGAAGCGGCTGGCAAAAGGCTATGAGTGGTTGCTACCGGAGTTTGTCCGGCGCCATATTCACAACGTTTTTCGAAACGTCGGCACACCATCGGTGGCGGTCAATCAGCTCTTGCAGGGCAAGCCCAGACCCGCGGCAAGCGACACAACTCGATTCCTGATCAACACCACCCTCGGGATTGCCGGTTTGTTCGATGTAGCCACCGCGGTTGGATTGGATATTCACGACGAAGATTTCGGGCAGACGCTTTCGGTCTGGGGTGTGCGGGATGGCCCTTTTCTGGTAATCCCGTTTCGCGGCCCCGCCACGACCACCCACGCGGTTGGCATGGTGGTAGAAGCGTTCGCCAATCCGTTCCAACTGATATCTCCGGCATACGCCCGCTACATTACCTATGGTGTTTACTTCGTAGACCTTCGGGCGGGGTTGCTCGTGGCCGAGTCTCTGCTGATCGGAGATGAGTATCTTTTCCTGCGCGACGCCTACCTGCAGCGTCGAGAGTATCTCGTCAATGATGGAGAACTCGAAGACGATCCTTTCCTGGACGGCTTCGATGATTTCGAAGAGTGAGTTGCTTATTAGTCCCTCCGCGCGGCCCATTGTGGGCAACTAAGAACCGCCGCGCGTGGTGCTTTGCAATCGGTAACTGATAGGAGTACGGTGCGCATCCCATCGAGGTGGCGCTAGTGTAGCTTTTGTATGAGCCTCGTCGTCGCAGATCCAGATGTAGAGTCGCTGGGTCCATTTCTAGAACAACTCAACCAACTCGGATTTGATCCGAAGCCGGCTGCGGAACTGAGCCTGGCTTTGGAGATGTGTGAGCACGCACCTCCGGATTTAGTGGTGTGTGGGGTCATGCCATGGGCCATCGAACTGGCGGCGATGCACCGGCGCGTTCCGGTCGTGCTGGTTGAGCGCACGAATCCCGATAGCGAAATTCTCTTGCAGGCGTTGCGCTCAGGTCTCGCCGATGTGTGGGTGCTTCCTGTTGAGGATGACCTCGTACTGGAGTTGATCCACGAGATCGTTCGTCGCCACGAAGCGGCTGCGAGTCAGGCCGAGAAGCGGCTTGGCCAGTACGTCGCTGACCTTCAGCGCGACCAGCGTGCCGGACAGTACATTCAAATGGGGATGCTTCCGCCCAATCCAATGGCCATTGATCGCTACCGGTTTCAGCACCTCATCGTACCGTCGCTGATGTTGAGCGGTGACTTCGTGGATTACTTTAGAGTAACCGACCGGTACTTTGCGTTTTACGTGGCCGACGTTTCCGGACACGGTGCGTCGTCAGCATTCGTAACGGTGCTGCTGAAAAATTTTTCGCGACGGCTTCGGCGCGAGGTTCGACCAAGCATGCTTGCCGAGCCCGGGGAGATTCTCGAGTGGTTCAATCGCGAGTTGCTTGATCAGAAGATAGACAAACACGTTGCAGTGATCATGGCCGTCGGTGACCTGCAACTGAACTCGGTAAGGCTGGCAAACGCAGGTCATTTTCCACCGGCTATTCTGGTAAATGGACCCGGTGATCGACCGGTCGCGAATTTTGTCGAACAGAAAGGAAAACCGGTCGGGCTTTTTGATCAGGTCAGCTACGATGCGCGCACCGTTGAGCTCGCCATTGGCGATCGATTGATTATGTTCTCCGATGGTGTGCTGGACGCGCTGAAGGATATGAATCTGACCGAAAAGGAAAAGTTGCTGCTGGAAGCGGCGGCGAGCAACGACGACATGGACGGCATCTGGCAGTCACTCGGCATCGATCCCGAAGCACGAACGCCCGACGACATGACGTGTTTAATCGTTCGGCGAGCGAGCTAGCGGGTATGACTGGCCGGATACTAGTCGGATCCTGCGATGGTGTGTACGTGATTCTGTTTGAGGGTGACGTTCGCCTGACGTTGAGTGCCGCGGTCGATGGCTATCTTGAAAAGAAGTTACGCGACAGGAATTTCAAATCGGTTGTCGTGGATCTGTCGAGAACTGAAAGTATCGACAGCACATCGCTGGGCGTGCTCGCGAAGCTGTCGATACAAGCAGATAAGCTGTTCAACTATACGCCAACCCTGGTATCGACTGACCCGGATATCACTCGCATTCTTGATTCAATGGGGTTTGAAGACGTTTTCCACATTGTAGAGGAACCGTTGGAGCATACCGAGCAGATTGGAGAGTTGCCTCCCGTGAAGACAAATCACGAGGACCTGCGGCAGCTGGTGCTTGATGCGCACCGAATGTTGATGGCGATGAACGAGTCCAATCGTGAAGCGTTCCAGGATCTTGTGAGTACACTTGAAGTACTTCCAATGGCCGCTAGGTAGACCGGTCGCGCTTGACTGTGAGCTTTGCTTCGATAAACCGACCGTGGCTGACGTACAGGAGCTCGGCGATTTTTCGGATCGTGTGCTCTTCGAACGCGTGCAAATTGCTGTCTGAATATGCCAGTTGCCATAGCTTGACCACCAGCTCATATTTTGCGTCCTCACCCCACGCGTCGTTGATGATGCGCGTGAAGCGGTACATGCCCACACTGGATTCCTGTTGAGCCCGCGATTCAGAAACGATGATCTTCAGTTCTTCGGGCGGGAGATCAAACTGCTCGCTAAGAGTTTCGCCGATGAGTTCCAGTTCTTCCTGGGCGATATCGTGGTCGGCCCAGGCTACTTCCAGATACAGCACCGCTGCCGCGAGCGGAAGCAGCTCCGCCACTTCTTCTTCGTTTTTTGCAAGCGGCTCCTTGAGTCGGGCCAGCAGGTGACTGAGCATACGTGTTCTCCTTGGTGGCTTACGCTGCCCTCGCCGCAACCGAGGCAATGGCTTCGTGGACCAAACTGATATTGTTGGTGCGCAACCGGTTTGAATCGCTGAGCAATCTGCGATATTGGCGCGCGCCCGGCATTCCTTTGAACAATCCCAGCAAATGCCGCGTCATGTCGTGCAGGCGGGCGCCCCGTTTCAACTGCCTTTCCATATAGACAAGATATTGGTCCAGCACGTTCCACGGGTCGATGTTCCGGCTTTGAAATAACGTATGGTCAAGTTTGGCGAGGAACATCGGATCCTGGTAGGCGCTCCGCCCGATCATCACCCCGTCCACGTGATCAAGGTGGGTTTGCACAGTTTCAATGTCGGACACCCCACCGTTGAGTACCACCGGAATGAGCGGGAACCGGTCTTTCAGGTGGTAAACGCGCTCCGGCTGCAGGGGCGGTACAGCTCTATTCTGGGCGGGCGACAGGCCTTCGAGAAATGCTTTGCGCGCATGGAGATAAATCGCCTCGCATCCGGCATCGACCAGAATCTGCACGAAGGCCTCCAACAGCTCATCCGAGTCGGCGTCGTCGACGCCGAGTCGACACTTTACCGTGACGGGCAGGCGTGTGATTGTCTTCATCGCGCCGATACATCGTGCGACCAGGGCTGGTTCGCGCATAAGGCATGCCCCGAAGCGGCCCTGCTTGACACGTGGCGACGGACAGCCGACGTTCAGATTGATCTCATCGAATCCAGCTCGTTCAGCCATCAGCGCGGCCTCGGCGAGATCGTCGGGATCGGAGCCGCCCAGTTGAATGACCAGCGGATGTTCAGCGCGGTCGAAATTCAGCAGCCGCTCAGCAGGCCCCTGGAGCAGGGCGCCGGTGGTAATCATTTCCGTAAACAGCCGCGCGTTTGGGCTGCACAGGCGCAATAGGTAACGGCAGTGCTGGTCGGTCCACGCCATCATGGGCGCAACGCATAGTATTCGTTGCCGCAAAGGTTAGTTAGCTCCTTGGCGTACAGACCAACGCGTGATGACACCATCACGTGGCCGTTCGCACTGCAATCGTTGTCGGTGAAATTGTATTCGGAGACGGGCGGCCAGTCTCCGTAAATCGGATCCTGCTGCCAGGTGCGCTCGTCCGACGCGGCATTGCCCTTTAGGCCGCGTTTCGTATCATCATTGGTCTCGGGCGAGTGTGAGGAACGCGAACCATGATGAGAATCCTTCTGACGCTGATTCTAGTGCTATCCGGTTCGACGGCCGTGGCTGTGGGTAGCGGGGGCGGTGGTGGTACCGCCTCTATGCCAAGTACGGTCGCCCAGACGCCCGAACAGA
>JAYGEV010000565.1:0-5777 GCA_046582225.1 Pseudomonadales bacterium | reverse complement strand
GTCCCCGAGCCCTACGTGAGTCGCGATGGCCGGCCCCCATTGGCCGTGGGCCTTTTTGTTGACGTAGAAATTCAGGGCGAAACATTCCCCAACCTGGTGGTGTTACCACGCCTGGCGCTGCGCGGCGAGCGTCAGGTGTTGGTCGTCGACGACGCAAGTCGCTTGCGCTTTCGCGACGTCGAAGTTTTCAGACGCACCAACGAAGAAGTGTATATCAGCAGCGGCCTGAAACGCGGGGAACTGGTCTGTGTCTCACCGCTGCAAAATACTACCGATGGCATGCTGGTGCGTCTGGCCGACGAACCAGCGGCTGGGCTGGCGGGTGGCTCGGCGGGAGACTTCGGCTCGTGAACGGACCGATCTCGTGGTTTGCGCACAATCACGTCGCGGCCAACCTTCTGCTGGGAGTGATCGTTGTTGCCGGCCTGGTAGCGCTCCCGTTAATGCCACAAAAGTCGTTTCCCGACATTGCCTACAACGTGATCACGGTATCGGTGCTGTATCTCGGTGCTGCGCCTGAGGAGACTGAAGACGGCGTTTGCGTTCGGATAGAAGAGGCGCTGGAAGGGATTGAAGGTGTTGAGCGAATCCGTTCCAACGCCACCGAAGGCATATGCCTGGTCAACGTGGAACTGTTCGAAACCGCGGATGCGTCACGCGCGCTGGGTGATGTGAAGAATCGGGTGGATGCCATCGATACATTCCCCGAGGAGACAGAGAAACCGATCATTACTCTGGTCACCCCGCAACGCCAGGTGATGGACATTGCCGTGACCGGGCCAACCGACGAGCACGAACTCAAGATCATGGGGCAACGCGTGCGCGACGAGATTGCCGCCCTGCGCGGCGTCACCCAGGTAACACTCTCGAACACCCGTCCTTATGAGATATCCATCGAAATCTCTGAAGCATCACTGCGAAGGTACGGATTGTCCTTTGTCCAGGTCGCAAATGCGGTTCGCGCAGCATCTCTAGATCTGCCAGGCGGTGTCATCAAGACTGCCGGCGGTGACATTCTGCTGCGCACCAAGGGTCAGGCTTACTGGGGCCCCGAGTTCGAAGACCTGGTGGTGCTGTCGCGCGCAGACGGCACGCGCGTGTATCTGCGAGACGTGGCCGAGGTGCTGGACGGCTTCGAAGACACCGATCAAAAGTTGTGGTTCGACAGCCAGCCGGCGGCGCTCATTCAGGTGGCGCGCGTTGGCAACCAGGACATCCTGGAAATTACCGAAGCCATCAACGGCTATCTGGACAAAGCCGGCGAGCGCCTGCCCGAGGGCGTCGAACTGACGATCTGGAGCGACAACTCCGAGATGCTGCGCGGGCGCCTGGATACCCTGCTCAACAGCGCACGTCAGGGATTTCTGCTGGTGCTGCTCTTGCTCGCCCTGTTCCTGCGACCCAGGTTGTCATTCTGGGTGAGCATGGGGGTGCCCGTGGCGTTCCTGGGCGCCATCTTTCTGATATCGATCCTCGGTTTGTCAATTGATGGCATTTCCACGTTCGGTTTTATTCTCGTGCTTGGCATATTGGTGGATGACGCCGTGGTGGTGGGCGAACGCGTGTACTCGCTTCAGTCTCGAGAGGGCCCGGCACCGCCCAACGACCGCCTCCTGTCGGCGGCCGTGGACGGTACCCGGCAGGTGTCGGTGCCGGTAATCTTCGGGGTGCTTACCACGGCAGCGGCATTCACTCCGCTGATGCTTACGCCGGGAACGATCGGTCAGATCCAGCTCGTCATCGGCACGGTGGTGCTTTGTTGCCTGGCTTTCTCATTGATCGAATCGCAGCTGATTCTGCCCTCACACCTGGGCCACCGTCGGCTGACCTCCCCTGCCGCGGAAGTGGCGCTGATGTTGATTCCGGTGCTCGCGATCCTGCTGATGGAGGTGGCCTGGAGTGTTCGCAGCTTTGTTGCGCTGGCGATCGCATGCGTCTCTGCGTTCGCAGCGTGGCACCTGACCGGGGGATTCGATCGGTTCGCCGTGCGATTGATCGCCTTGCAGCAGCGATTCTCCGACGCGCTGGAGGTATTCATTCAGAATCGCTTTCGTCGGCTTGTCATCGCTGTGACGGAGGCCCGTTACGTGACGATGTCTGTCGCGGCGGCCGTATTAATCGCAACCGTCGGCACCCTGGTCGGCGGCCACATGCCGTTTTCATTCTTCCCTTCCGTGCCGGCCGACCGGGTGACCGCCAAGCTCACGATGCCACTCGGAACACCCGCGGCGGTTACCGAGAAAATCGTTGATACACTGGTGTCTACCGGTAACGCGCTCGCTGCTGAACTGGCAGCTGAAGCGCCCGACGCGCCACCCGTGACCCACATGCTCGCAGCCATTGGCGGACATCCCGTGAGCAGCGGCGGCGGCGGCCCGGTTTTCCTTCCCCCATCGAACGATGGCGGCGGGCACCTTGCCGAGGTCACCTTGCAGCTCACCCCTGGAGAATCCCGGGAGGTGGGAACCCTCGAAGTGGCCAGGCGCTGGCGCGAGGCGGCCGGGTTGGTACCCGAGGCCGTTGAACTCTCCTTCGGCGGTGGTGGTTTTGGCATAGGTACGGAGATCGATATCCAGCTGGAAGGTCCTGATCTTGAAGAACTGAGTGTCGTCGCTGCCAGAATTCGCGCCACACTCGCAACCTACCCGGGCGTCATCGACATTGCCGATTCGTTCCGCGCCGGCAAGCGCGAACTGCGGCTCGATATCCTGCCTGCTGGCGAGGCCTTGGGCTTGTCGCTTGATGCGCTGGCGCGGCAGGTACGCCGCGCTTTCTACGGCGAGGAAATTCAGCGCATTCAACGCGGGCGCGACGACGTGCGGGTAATGTTGCGCTATACGGAATCCGAACGGCGCACGCTCGATGCCTTAAACGACATGCGCATCCGCACGGCCGATGGCTCAGAAGTGCCGTTCGCCACGGTCGCCCGGGCAGACCTGGGCCGAGGCTTCTCCGCAATCAAACGCGTCGATGGCCGCCGTGCGGTGAATGTGACCGCAGACGTCGACCGTACCGTAATCACCGCCAACGAAGTGCTGGCGAAGTTCGGTGCTGGACCGATGCAGGAAATCATGCGCGACTACCCCCAGGTTGCCTACAGCCTGGAAGGTTCCCAGCGCGAGCAGGAAGAATCCATGGCGAGCCTCATTCCCACGTTCGCGCTGGCGCTGTTCATCATCTACGCATTGCTGGCAGTACCGCTGCGCTCCTACGGCCAGCCTCTGATCATCATGTCGGTCATACCATTCGCGTTCGTTGGGGCTATATGGGGTCACCTCATCATGAAGGGACTGGGTATGCTGTCGAGCCTCGCGATCATGTCTATTCTGGGTATCGTTGCTGCGTCGGGTGTGGTCGTGAATTCCAGTCTCGTACTCGTGCACAACGTGAACGCGCGGCGACACGAGGGATTGAACGTGCATGACGCGGTCATCGAAGCAGCGGTGTCGCGGTTCCGCCCTATCATGCTCACGTCTCTCACGACGTTCGCCGGATTGTCACCGCTGCTTCTCAACCAGAGCGTTCAGGCCGCGATATTGATACCGATGGCAACTTCCGTCGCATGGGGCGTTTTTCTTGCCACTTTCGCAACTCTGCTGGTAGTACCTTCCGGTTATCTGATCCTCGAATACGACCGCGTGAGTCGAGGGGAGGAACCCGAATCGCTTGCGACGCCCGGACAAACAGACGCCCTCACACGATAGAGATATGCCGTCTGGCAAAATCGGCGATCACCACAAGCATCCTGCTTGTTGCTTCTGACCCTCGATACGCAAAAGCGTGAGGTTGGTCGGGAAAGTGCACGTACTCAATGTATCCGCGTCGCGCCTGCCATGCCCTGACTACGTCGAAGGTCATTTCGATGGGCACGTTCGAGTCCTCCCCCGGCTGAACGACAAGCACAGGCGGCAGGTTGAGCGCCTCGCCGGCAACGACAACGCGGGCAACGCTCGCCTCGCGCATGACATCCTCGGAGGGCCAGTAGTTGTCATGTGCTGACACCAGATGGTCAAGGCCCGCGCGTTTGGCATAGCGATACCGATGGTAGGGATCCGAAACCGGCCACAACGCGATCACATAGCGAACATCGACACACTGCACGCCCGCGAGCAGTGCAAGGTGACCGCCCGACGAACTGCCAATCAAGCCGATCTGGTCGGTGTCGATGTGGAGACGCTCATGATGTTCTTTCATCCACTCGATGGCGGCTGCTACGTCTTCGCTCGCAGCGGGGTGCTGAAACTCGGGGCCGTCACGAAAATCGATGGCCACCACCACAAATCCTGACCTCGCAAGCGCTCGATCGTACAAGACGCCGTTCGTGCGGTCACCGACGTTCCAGGCACCACCATGGATGTCAAGGATGGCCGGAAGGTGTCCGCTTGCGCCATGGGGCGTATAGATCCTGGCCTGGAATTCCTGATCACCGTGCTGGATCCAGGGTTCATCGTATTCGTCGAGTTCCGTCATGCTGGCTGCCCGGGAGATATCGCGACTCAGCGTCGCTTCACCCGTGGGAATTGTAAAGCCTCGCTGATGCGTTACAGATGGGCCTCCGTGTTACTTGCGCCCAACAAGCAGGAACGCGTGGCAGGTGGAATCAAATGGCGAACCCCCGCTCCGATGAATCGCGATGCAGTTGAAGCAGCACTTTCGAGTGCTTTGCAATTGAGAAGTCTGGCACTTCCCAGGGAACTCATTACGTGGTACGCAATGTGAGGCGTAAAGTCGATCGCGAATCACTGTTGTCACTGGCGGCAGAGTCCGAATTAGCGTCGACCCGCATAACGGATTGCACGCAAGCGTAACTTCTCTGATTTGCGAAGGTTCTTGGTGGCGCCGGTCCACGCCTCGGGGGCTAAACGGGGCGCATGTTGATCCATGAGGCGATTTCCTCGGGATAGGCGTTGCCAATCTCCCGCACGGTCCAGCCGAGGCCTTTTTGAACGTAGTCCTCATCGTCGTCCAACAGCGGCTCGACGAAGGCGATCAACTCCGCGAACGGCAGCAAGCGTGTCCGTTTGCGCGCGTACTCGATCAGGCTGACCATCGACTGTCTGCGCTTCCAGGGGTTGCCTGAACAATTCCACTTCTTCAGGCTCGGCATCGACCAGCTGGGGTTTGCTTCCACGACCGTGGCGTAGATCTTGGCCAGATCGTCGCAGTGTTCCCAACACCCGCACCGATCCATCCAATTGCGGATCGTCTGAGTTTCCTCACGGTTTAATTCCCGGTGCTGGTCGAGGTCTTTGCAGATCAGTCCAGATTCAGCGCCAGTCCTCGGGGCCGGGCGGGTCCATTTTCGGATGTTTGCTGGCCACGATTGGACCGTCGGACCTTGTCCAGAAAAATTCGGTATGGCCATTGTCTTTGTGTTGGATACGCACACCTGCCGGATCCAGTGTCGGCATCATGCGTCCGTTTACCGCACAGATAAACGGTGCGTCGGCCAGGGATTTAAAATGCGCGATGCAGCCGCAGGTCTTGCAACGATGGAAGGCGAGCATCTTGTCGTCCCAGCGGTAGTCATCAGTCGCACCCACCCCTTGCACAAGTTTCACTTCGCCCGGCTCATAGTAGGCCCATAACGGGCCGTAGCGCCGGCACAGAGTGCAGTTGCAGTCATTGACCCAATCTGGCGAGCGTTCGATTTCCAGTCGCACATCTGTGCAATGGCAGGCGGCTCTAATCATGGCTGTCTCTCTCGTCGGTTGGTCGCTGGTTTTTACCACGCCTACATGGTTTCCCAATCCTTCGATTGCTCAAAGGCATGCGCA
>JAYGEV010000066.1:0-1577 GCA_046582225.1 Pseudomonadales bacterium | reverse complement strand
TTGCGATCATGGGCGTTATTGCCAGCCAGATCGTCTCGCGTGTGCTCAGCAATCAGCAGCTCCTGGGTGAGCGTGGCGCGCGTCTGGCCGAGGTGCAACGCGCCATGCAGGTGATTCAACGCGATATGTTGCAGATCAATCCGCGCAGCGTCCGTGACCTGCTCGGCGATCCGGCACAGCCGCTGTTGATCGGCGCCGACGGTCTTATGGAGTTTACGCGCGCGGGTTGGCGCAACCCGCTCGGTCAACATCGTGCGCAACTGCAACGGGTCGCCTATATCATGCAGGATGACAGTCTGTTTCGAGCCTACTGGCCGGTGTTGGATCGCGCCCCCGACTCTGAACCCAAGTTGCAGGCGCTGTTGGGCGAGGTCGCCGAAGTTGAATTTTTCGCGGTGGATGTGAGTGGTAATGAGCACAGCTTCTGGCCGCTGATGGGCGAGTTTGCGAGCGACCCGGACACCCGGTTGGGCGCAATCCTCATGCGCATCGAAATCCCGCCGTTCGGTGTTGTGGAACGGCTGTGGGCTGTGGCGAGCGTGCCATGAACGTGCGCTCAAACCCCGCGCCACGCGGTGTCGTCCTGCTCAGCATGCTGCTCATCCTTGCTCTGCTCTCGGCACTGGCCTACCAGATGGTGAGCCGTCAGAGTCTGGTTGTCGCCCAGGCGCGTTACACGTTTACCCACGATCAGACACTTTCATATGCGCTGGGCGGGGAAGCCTTTGCACGCCAGATGCTGTATGAAGACTGGAGCCAGACCGGTGCCGGGGTGGATAACCTCACAGAAGCGTGGGCGCAACCGCGGGCTCCGTTTGAGATCGACGATGGCCTGCTGGAGGTGCAGATCCGCGACCTCAACGGGTGTTTTAATCTGAACAGTCTTGCCGGCAACGATGCACAACAAAACCACGTACGGCTGAAAACCCTGTTGCGCAATCTGAACCTGCCGGAGGGGATTGCTGATTCATGGCGCGATTGGGTCGACGCCGATGAGGAGATCAGCGGGTTTGGAGCGGAGGACGGAGTTTACCTGATGTATGACAATGCCTACCGTACCGCCAACCAGTTGGCCGGCCATATCTCGGAGCTGAAACTTTTGAAGGATATGCAACCAGAGTACGTCACGCTGTTGGAGGATAACGTCTGCGTGATTCCAACCGATTCTCTGCGCCTGAACATCAACACGGCCGGCTCGCACGCCCTGGCAGCATTGAGCCCGAATCTCGCCGAGCCACAGATGCTCACGCTGACCGAGGCGCGACGTTCCTATACGGATATCGCGGAAGCTACCAGCGAATATCCGGAACTGGTGCCAGCCGCGGACGCGCTGACCGTCAACAGCGAGTATTTCGAGGTGCGGGTTCGCGCGCAGGTCGGCGAAAGCCGTGTCGAGCTTGCCTCGCTGCTACACCGGGATCCGAACGACGGTATGCTGAGTCTGGTCATGCGCGATTTTGGCCGTGACTTTCGATCTCGCTACGAAGCTGACTCACGCGTTGATGGCTTTGATGGCGCTCGGAGGGAGGGTTGAGCCATTTGCTTCTTTTGGCCAACTGGGATTTCATCGGCCCTCG
>JAYGEV010000445.1:0-4186 GCA_046582225.1 Pseudomonadales bacterium | reverse complement strand
TTTAGGTTTCAAGTATGTCAAGAAAAATAAATTTTAATCGTTAGAGTTGAATAGGGGTTTTCATTGCCAGCATCCCAGAAATTACCTTTGAGGGCAAATTTCAGTTCATTTATTTATTTAATAATTCCAGTTGACGTTTCTCGTAAACTTCTTTTGAAATTAAATTGTTTTCATACAATTCTCTTAGCTTTAATAACTCATTTTCTATATTAATTTTAGTATTACTATCAACTTCTTTTTCTGTCATAGAAACGAGTTACGCGGCAGTGATTTGAACAAAAACAAGCATGGAACATCAAGTTTAAAATGGGCCACGCCCCTGTGCACCGGCTCAGGGGCATGGAAACGCGCCGAAAGATTATTCGGCCGCGGGTGGCATCTTGATCTCTAGCGCCGGGCACCCCTCTGGTTGCGGTTGCAGCTCCCGTTTGGCGATCGCGCCAACCAGTTCGAGAAACACTCCATCCGGATCGATGGCGTGGACAATGCCGAACTCATCCTCGCCGGTACCCGAACAGCACGGAGCCACTTCCGAGAGAAAATCCACCCCTTGGGCGGTCAGTATCGCAACCGCGCGATCCAGGTCGGGAACCACCAACGCTATTCTATCTATACCAATGTGATTGACCGGTGGCGGGTAGGCCGGGTCATCGTTGTAGGGCGTGATCCACTGCACCAGCCGCAACACGTGGTGGTCGCCGCGCCCCAACGAGATGTCTGCGCCTTTGATGCGAAATGCTTGATCGAGCCCATACGCGCGAGCCTCTTCAATCGTTCCGGTTTCCGGCAATCGTTTGCTGTCGGTGTAGCCAATGGCGTGATAAAACGCCAGGGACGTTTCAAGATCACTCACGTTGATGCCGATATAAGGCATCGCGATGAGGTGCATGTCGGCGTCCGCATCGCCATGCGGGGGTGCGGTTTCCATGAGCTTGTAAAGCACGCCATCAAGGTCGCGGAAAAATACGAATTGATCTCCAGGGATACCGTAAGGCTCGGAAAGAAATTCCACGCCCTCGGACTTCATAAAGGCAAAATCGCTGGCAAGATTGGTGGTCAACAGAGCGGCGTACGCCATTCCGAGATGATTGGGTAAGTCGTAGGGCGCCTCATCATTGTAAGGAGAGACGAATTGCAGCAGATCGATGTTGGCGGTATTCAGGCTACCCGGTAGCGCAATGACCTCGCCCTTTGCCAGCTCGTACTGGCATTCATCGAACATACCCAGCGCGCGCGCCATCTGATGGGTATTGGTGAGCGGAAAGCCTCCCTGGCCCGCCGTGTAACCCAGGGTTCGATAGAATGCCCGGGATTTGTCGAAATCTCTGGTCTGAGTGGCGAAGTGAACTCGCGCCATCAGGCCGATGTCGTCTGCGGGCAGCGCTTCCAGCATTGCGCTGAAGTCTGGTATCAGCGGTGGTTCCTCCGCCGGGGCCGCCGCGCAAGGCATCGCCAAGGCAACCAGCGCGAGGATTACAGCAGGTTTGAAGTTTGTTCTCATCAGTTAGTCCCTTTCGAGTTTTTCTTAATGGTACCGTGATCAGAATGCCGCGATCGACAATACGGCTGGCATGCCGTTGCCGAGTTGCGTCCATTGTGCATCATCGCTGACCCGCCAGACGTCACCGGTATCGGTGCCAATCAGGACACCGCCAGGCACATCCGGATCGGGCGTGAGCCCATGGATATTGTCGTGCGACGGAGAATGATCGGAGTCGCACAGCGAACGCCACGACTCTCCCCCGTCTTCGGAGCGATACAACATCGCCTGGGCACCGTCTTCGGCTTTGAAACTGGAAAATGCGGTCGGGGCGCTGGCAATCGTGAGCCCGTATGGGGCTCTTGGATCTACACACATCGGCCGCGAGTAACGTGGGGTGATGCCCTTCCAGGCATATTGCCAGCTGGCGCCGCGGTCCTCGGAGCGAAACACACCGGCATTGCCCTCGATCTCTTCGGCAATGCCATCCAGGCGACCATAGCCGGTTGATGCGTAGAGTACATCGGGTCGGGTCGGATGTGCATACATCATGTGCAGGTCCGGGTTGTCACCCGGCAGACCGAGCTCCCAGCTTTCTCCGCCGTCCTCGGTGCGCATGATGCCGCCAACCTCCACACCCACCCACATCCTGCGCGGATCCAGCTGATCAATCACCAATGCGCGGGCACGGCCCGGAAGCGGGGAATCCAGGGGTATGCACCAGCTTTCGGCCTGAGGCGCATTTGCGAACGATTCAACCTCGGACCAGGTATCACCCCCATCGTCGCTTCGAAACAGCGCCGCGGGTTGCGTGCTGGCGTAGAGTATTCCATCACCCGAGCTGCGGATCTGCCAGACTTCATAGTCTTGCATGCCCACCGGCAACCACGAGTCGCCAGCATCATCCGATGCATACAGCCCGGCCCCGGTCCCTGCAAACAAACGCTCGCCCAGCTTGACAAGATCTCGCACACCACGACTTTCGAGCACTTGCCGTGCGTCACTACCGGTCAGTGAATACACACCTCTGCTGGTACCTGCCAGAATATTCATCGCGCCCCCCACCTGCTGACTCAACCGAGCCGGTCTTGCAGCCCAGCCTAAACTTAACCCAGGTCCGCTGTCGAGGTATCAGCCGGCAATCCAGGTGGCAGCCTAGCGTTGCTCGCTCCAGTAGATGACCCGATCATGACCACGGAACCGACCGAATATCGCTGAGCCTTGCAGGGGGTTGTCGGTGTACGAACCGTTGCCGGTCCAGTCGAACTGCAGCCAGGGCAGCGTAGACAGATCGATATCCACAGACACCCGTCCCATGTTGCCCACACCCGGCGCAGAAAGAACAAGTCCGGCGTCGCCAGATGAAAGGAAAAAGTTCGCGCCGCTGACGTAGCTCACCGTTCCGGTCGTCGTACCTGCCCCGACGACGACGGGCGATCCCAGTGAGGTGCCGGTTTGAAGATCAACGGCGACCTGCGGCGACTGTGTACAACCAGAAACGCCGGTGCCGTCATCTGGGTTGATCACAAATCCCGAGCCGTTGAGATACTCGGTGACCACCGGCACGGTAAGCGCCATTGTTTCAGGACCGAATGCGTTGAGAACACGTACCCTGCCGTAACGCAGCTCCACTGGGGCATCGATCGTGGCCGACGTGCAACTGCTCGACGCCGTGCAGTCCCCGGTTGTTCCCGGATTCATGTTCAAAATCCCAACCAGGCGGCTGTCCGGTTCGGTGTGCACCGATAATCCGAGTTGCAGCGAGCTGAACGACCCGTCCGGCACGGCGCTGCGCGCGAACACAGCGTTGGCATCGGTGTAGTCTGTCGCCCACGAAGGGAGCAGGTATTTGCCGAGGGTCCAGGTCCCGCTCGCGGCGCTCAACCTCGAACTCAGGTCGACGCCATCGCCATTGTTCTCCGCGTGATATCCCACCAGACCGGTGTTGTAACCCAACGCACTGTCGTAGTTGAGCGTGGTCGCTCCCAGTGTGTTTCGTGCGAACAGCGAATAGCTGACACCGAGATTGCAGTTGGCGACCTGGGCGCCAGCACCATCATCGTACGCAGCCTCAATCAGATCGGCATCGACCACGAGCGACGCGACGCGGTAGCGCGTCTGCTCGCACCGACTCTGCAGCAACATGTGCCTGTCGCGACCGCGTCTATGCGTATCGCCGGGGACGACTCGTTGGTGGAAGGCGTTCCGGTTATTTCCACCAGCCCGGCCTACCAGATGCTGCACAGGCTCGACGTGGATCGAGGGCGCTTTCTGGCATGGCACGACCTCAATTGCGGATCCCGCGTTGCCGTATTGAGCTACAGCCTCGCGCAGACACTCTACGCACGCAGCGACGCAATCGGGAGCAAGGTTCAGGTTGGCGACGAGTGGCTTACGGTGGTCGGCGTGCTGCAGCCCCGCGGCGATTTGGATGGTTCGGCGCTGGGTGACGTGAGTCGCGCGTTGTTCCGTCCCATCAACTCAGATTTGCCGGTTGATGAACTGGTGGTTCGATTCCACGACGATGTCGAACTTGGCAGCGCGGGTTCGGCCCTGCGCCGAATAATCGAGTACCACGGCGAGGGCGACTTCGAATATGTATTGCCGGTCGAGGTCATGCGCAACAAGTATCGCCTCCAGCTGACGATTGGATACCTGCTGACCGGCATTTCCGCCGTGCTCCTCGTCGTCGGCGGGGTGGGCATC
>JAYGEV010000437.1:0-8168 GCA_046582225.1 Pseudomonadales bacterium | reverse complement strand
ATGTCGCCGTTGGGCGCCTGTACAACGCCAACGTCTCCGACGCTCTTACCGATTACCGCACGTGCGATCGGCGACATCACCGAAATCTTGCCGGCTTTCAGGTCTGCTTCGTCTTGACCGACTATTTTGTAGCGCTTCTGGTCGCCACTGCCCGGGTCGATCAATGTGACCGTAGTACCGAAGATCACTTTGTCGCTGGGCGCAATCTTACCGATGTCGATGATCTGGGCATCGGCGAGCTTACCTTCGATGTCCTGAATCCGACCCTCATTGAAGCTCTGCTGCTCCCGGGCAGCATGATACTCAGCGTTTTCCTTGAGATCGCCGTGAGCACGAGCGACCGCAATGTCCTGGGTGATTTTCGGTCGCAGCACGGATTTGCGTTCTTTGAGTTCTTCACGCAGCGCCTGGGCACCGTCAACAGTCATTGGGAAGGGCATATGGGCCTCTCAACCGACGAGGTCAGCCTGCAAATCCTGCAGACGACGCACCGTCTCTCCGCGATTTTCTCGGGAGTAACGAATGGCGATGCAACACGCCTCGCCTCCCGCGAGAGTGGTGGTGTAGCACACTTTTTTCTGCAGTGCGAGCCGGCGGATCAGCGCCGAGTCGCGTATCGATTGGTGGCCCTCGGTGGTGTTCACGATCAGGTCGATCTGCTCATTTTTGAGCAGATCAGCGACGTGCGGACGGCCCTGACCCACTTTGTTGATGGTCTCGGATTCGATGCCCGCCGCTTCGAGGCAGCGCGCGGTACCCCGGGTACTGACCAGGCGAAATCCCAGTTCCACCAGCTCCCGCCCCAACGACGGCAGGCCAGGCTTGTCTGACTCTTTAACGCTGAGCAACGCACGGCCGCCATCGGGCAAGGTTACCCCGGCACCCATGGAGGCCTTTGCAAACGCCTCGCCAAAACTGTCGCCCACGCCCATCACCTCACCCGTGGACTTCATCTCCGGACCGAGAATCGGATCCACGCCGGGAAACTTGGTAAATGGAAATACCGATTCCTTGACGTACACCTGGCGTGGAATGATCTCGCGGGTAAACGCCTGATCGGCCAGCGAGGTGCCCGCCATGCAACGAGCGGCCACCTTGGCCAACGACACACCGATACACTTGGAGACGAATGGCACGGTACGCGACGCCCGCGGGTTGACTTCGAGCACGAAGATCTCGTCACCCTGAACCGCGAGCTGGACGTTCATCAACCCGACCACGCCAAGCTCCAGGGCCATCGCCTTGACCTGGTCGCGTATTCGATCCTGAATCTCGGTCGGCAACCGGTATGGCGGCAGCGAACAAGCCGAATCGCCACTGTGCACGCCGGCTTGCTCGATGTGCTGCATGATGGCACCGATAACCACCGCTCGCCCATCGCTGACCGCGTCAACGTCGACCTCTACAGCCTGATCGAGAAATCTGTCGAGCAGCACGGGGGAATCGTTGGACACCGACACGGCCTCCTGAAGGTAACGCCCAAGCTCCTCTTCGTTGAATACGATCTCCATCGCCCGACCGCCAAGAACGTAGGAAGGCCGCACCACGATCGGAAAACCGATTTCGCGAGACCCGGCGATACCGGTCTCGGCATCGACCGCGATAGCGTTGGACGGCTGCCGCAACCCGAGCTTCTCGATCAGCGACTGAAACCGCTGCCGGTTCTCGGCGCGATCAATGGCGTCGGCGCTGGTCCCGATAATCGGCACCTCGGCGCGCTCCAGATACTCGACGAGCTTCAGCGGGGTCTGGCCACCGAATTGCACAATGACCCCGGTCGGTTTCTCAAGATCCGCAATGGCCAGCACGTCTTCCAAGGTGACCGGCTCGAAGTACAGGCGATCTGAGGTGTCGTAGTCGGTAGAAACCGTTTCCGGGTTGCAATTGACCATGATGGTTTCGTAGCCGTCCTCACGCATCGCCAACGCCGCGTGCACACAGCAGTAGTCGAACTCGATGCCCTGGCCGATCCGATTGGGGCCGCCGCCGAGCACCATGATTTTGGGTCTGTCAGAAGGGGCAGCTTCACATTCCTCTTCGTAGGTGGAATACAGATATGCAGTGGCCGCCGGAAACTCGGCCGCGCAGCTATCCACCCGGCGATAAACGGGCGTGACGCCCAATGCCAGGCGCTGTTTTCGAACGTCGTCTTCGCTGGCGCCCAACAGGCTCGCCAGACGAGCATCTGAGAACCCTTTGCGTTTCAGATCGTAAAACGCGGCCTTATCCAACGCCGATAGAGGCTGGCCGGAAAGCGCAGCCTCTGACTCCACCAGATCCTCAATCTCTGCGAGGAACCAGGGATCGATCGCGGTCAGCTCCTGGATCTCCTCAAGGGTCAGCCCAAACCGGAACGCATCGGCCACATACCAGATCCGTTCGGCGCCCGGGGCGGTAAGCTCCCGGCGCAACTGCGCAAGCGCGTCTTCGCCCTTGCCCTGCAGCAGTGGGTCAAAGCCTGTCATGCCGGTTTCCAGGCCCCGCAATGCCTTTTGCAGGGATTCCTGGAATGTCCTGCCGATGGCCATGACCTCACCGACGGACTTCATCTGAGTGGTAAGTCGAGGGTCCGCCTGAGGGAACTTCTCGAACGTGAATCGAGGTATCTTGGTCACCACATAGTCGATGCTCGGCTCAAATGACGCAGGGGTAACTCCGGTAACATCGTTACCTAACTCATCCAGCGTGTAACCCACGGCAAGCTTCGCGGCGATCTTGGCGATCGGAAAGCCTGTGGCCTTGGAAGCAAGCGCTGACGAACGTGACACCCGCGGATTCATCTCAATGACCACCATCCGCCCGGTTTCCGGATCTATGGCGAACTGCACGTTGGAGCCGCCCGTTTCTACCCCGATCTCACGCAGCACCGCAATGGATGCGTTGCGCAACATCTGATATTCCTTGTCGGTGAGCGTCTGCGCCGGAGCTACGGTGATGCTGTCGCCGGTGTGTACGCCCATCGGATCGATATTCTCGATGCAGCAAATGATGATGCAGTTGTCGGCGTGGTCGCGCACAACCTCCATCTCGTATTCTTTCCAGCCGAGCAGACTCTCGTCGATCAACAACTCGCTGGTGGGCGACAGATCCAGGCCCCGCTCACATATTTCGGTAAATTCCTCGGTGTTGTACGCCACCCCGCCGCCGCTGCCGCCCAGCGTAAACGAGGGCCGGATGATGCACGGAAAGCCGAGCTGACTCTGAACCTGCAGCGCCTCTTCCAGACTATGGGCGATTGCAGAACGCGGCGACTCAAGACCGATGCGCTTCATGGCCTGACCGAATCGTTCGCGGTCTTCAGCCTTGTCGATGGCATCCTGACTGGCGCCGATCAGTTCGACGCCGAACTCTGCCAGCACGCCCTCGCGCACCAGATCCAGCGCACAGTTGAGCGCCGTCTGACCACCCATGGTGGGCAGCAGCGCATCCGGGCGCTCTTTGGCAATGATGCGCGCCACGGTGGCCCATTCCACCGGCTCCACATAGGTCGCATCGGCCATGGCGGGATCGGTCATGATGGTGGCCGGATTGGAGTTCACCAGCACCACCCGATAGCCTTCGTCGCGCAACGCCTTACAAGCCTGAGCACCGGAATAGTCGAACTCACATGCCTGGCCAATGATGATGGGACCTGCGCCCAGAATCAGCACCGAGTGAATGTCCGTACGCTTAGGCACTGGCCGCTTCCATCAGCTCAATGAACTCATCAAACAGGTACTGGCAGTCCTGAGGGCCTGGGCTTGCCTCGGGATGTCCCTGAAACCCGAGCGCCGGTCGGTCGACGCGGCGAATGCCCTGAAGCGTGCCATCGAACAGCGATACGTGGGTGGCCTCCAGACAGTCCGGAAGGTCGTCGCCGTCCACCGCAAAGCCATGGTTCTGACTGGTGATCAGGACCTTATTGGTGCGCAGATCTTTCACCGGGTGGTTCGCACCGTGGTGTCCGTGGGACATCTTCAGCGACCGCGCGCCGCTTGCGAGCGCGAGCAGTTGATGCCCCAGACAGATCCCGAATATTGGCAGCTTGCGATCCAACAACGTTCGAATTGTGTCGATGGCATAGGTGCACGGCTCGGGATCACCGGGACCGTTAGACAGAAACACGCCGTCCGGGCTCAGATCCAACACCGCCTGTGCAGGGGTGGTCGCCGGCACCACGGTGAGCCTGCAACCGCGACCGGCCAAAATGCGCAGAATGTTGCGCTTTACGCCAAAATCGAACGCGACCACGTGGAACCGTGTTTCGGTTTGCTGGCCATAACCAGATTCCAACGACCACTCGGTTTGCGTCCAGGTCGCATAGTCGGCGCGGGTCACCTCACGCGCCAGATCCATCCCGGACAGGCCGGGAAACGCCTTGGCTGCCGCAAGCGCTTCGCTTTCGCTCGCCCCCTGGCCGGCAGCCATACACCCGGCCAGCGCACCTTTTTCGCGGATCAGCCGTGTCAGTCTGCGGGTGTCGATATCGGCCAGGGCCACCACGCCTTCACCGACCAGGTAGTCTTCCAGCGTCTGGCGCTTGCGCCAGCTGCTTGCCCGGCGCGGGGTCTGCCTGATGATCATGCCGCTCGCCCAGATGCGATCGGACTCGACGTCTTCCGGATTGACCCCGGTATTGCCGATCTGCGGATAGGTAAAGGTAATGATCTGGCGGGCGTAGGACGGGTCGGTAAGAATTTCCTGATAGCCGGTCATCGCTGTATTGAAAACGACTTCGCCGACCGATGTTCCTTCAACACCAATCGAACGACCGTGAAACACGCTCCCGTCTTCGAGAGCCAGCAATGCCGGAACCAATTCGTTTCCCAATATCAGGTAAAGGGGCCCTTCCTTCGTACCCTAAGATGTACCCTACGAGGCCCTAGGTGCCCTTCGAAGGCCTTGCAAAAAGGCGAGATCGACTATCATCGATCCCGCCTTATTTTCGGTGGCGTAGTCTAACCAACTGCTTCGGTTAAGCCCAGCACATCCTGCATGTCGAACAGTCCGTTCGGCCGCTCGCCGAGGAACCTGACAGCGCGAAGCGCGCCCTGGGCAAAGTTCATCCGGCTCTGGGCACGATGGGTGATCTCGAGACGCTCGCCGCTTCCCGCAAACAAAACGGTGTGCTCACCGACAATGTCGCCTGCCCGAATGCTTTCGAAACCGATGGTCTTGCGCTCCCGCGGTCCGGTGATACCTTCGCGGCTATACACGGCCACCTCGTCGAGATCACGACCCAGGCAAGCCGCTACGATCTCCCCCATGCGAATCGCCGTTCCTGAAGGTGCATCGATTTTGTCCCGGTGGTGGGCTTCGATGATCTCCACATCCACATCATCGCCCAGCACGCTGGCCGCCAACTCAATGAGCTTGAAGATGAGATTCACACCCACACTCATGTTTGGCGCCATAAGGATCGAAATGTCGGCAGCCGCAGCCTTTATCCTCGCCAACCCTTCCGCATCAAATCCGGTGGTACCGATTACCAGTCGCTTACCCGCGCTTCGGCACGCCTCCAGGTTACCCAGGGTCGCCGCGGGAATACTGAAATCGACGAGCGCATCGAACCTGTCAATCTCTGCAAGCAGATCGCTGGTTACGACGACGTCGAGCTTGCCGACCCCGGCGAGCTCTCCCGCATCGGCTCCGAGCAGGCTCAGTCCGCCACGCTCGAACGCTGCACCGAGAATCAGATCATCTGTGGCGTGCACAGCCTGGATCAGTGTTTTCCCCATGCGCCCGGCGGCACCTGTTACAGCAACACGCGTCATGTTCTACACCCGTTCACTTAACCGCATCACATGTTAGCCGCGTATGCGCATGAGCTGAAGGCGAATCCGCAGAGGGAGCCTTACAATCCCTCGAAGAAGCTCTTCACGCCCTGAAACCAGGATGTCTCCTTGGGCGAGTGTTTGGAGCCGCCATCAGCAAGACTGGATTTGAACTCCCGCAGTAGCTGCTTTTGAGTTTCCGCGAGCTTCACCGGCGTTTCCACCTGCACCCGACACAACAGATCGCCAACCCCACCGCCGCGCACCGGCGTGACGCCCTTACCACGCAGACGGAACAGCTTGCCGGTCTGGGTTTCCGACGGAATCTTCAGCTTGACCCGACCATCGAGGGTGGGGACTTCGAGTTCGCCGCCCAGGGCCGCGTCAACGAAGCTTATCGGCACTTCGCAGTAAAGGTTTCTGCCGTCGCGGGTAAAAATCGAATGTTCGCGCACCTCAATCTGCACATACAGATCGCCGGGGGGGCCGCCGTTGAACCCCGCTTCCCCCTCACCGGCGAGGCGAATACGATCGCCTGTGTCAACGCCAGCCGGAATTCGCACCGACAGGGTTTTGCGCCGCTCCTTGCGGCCACCACCACCACATTCACCGCAGGGATCGGTTACGACCTGGCCCGCACCACGGCAGCGTGGACAGGTTTGCTGTAAAGAAAAGAACCCCTGAGCAACGCGGATCTGACCCGCGCCGCCGCAATCAGAACAGGTACTCGCACTGGTGCCCGGCTTTGCCCCGGAACCGTCGCAGGCGTCGCAAGCTGCCAACACCGGCACATTGATTTCGACCGAGTCACCGGCAACCGCCTGCTCGAGGTGCAGGTCCAGCGCATAGCGAAGGTCTGCGCCGCGCTGCACGGACCGGCGACCACCACCACCACTGAATATGTCGCCAAACACATCGCTGAAAACGTCACTGAAGCTGCCGCCGAACCCACCCGCGCCGCCGGCACCGGGGTCCACGCCAGCATGTCCGAAGCGATCATAGGCTTCGCGCTTTTCATCATTGGTCAGAATTTCGTAGGCTTCGGCGGCTTCTTTGAATTTATCTTCCGCGGATTCGTCATCGGGATTGCGATCCGGATGGAACTTCATGGCGAGGCGCCGGTAGGCCTTCTTGATGTCGGCCTCCGCTGCATCTCGGGCTACCCCCAGAACCTCGTAGTAGTCGCGTTTCGCCATTACCGTTTGCGGTTGGAGTCGACCGGACTCAAACCTCTCCTACATAAAAGGGCCCACGCGGTCAGCGTGCGCCCGTTCAAAAATCACCGAGCAAACTAAAGACACCGCCTCGCCGAAGCAAGGGCTACTTCTCGTCTTTCTCGTTCACCTCTTCGAATTCCGCATCCACCGTTTCACCGTCAGCTGAGTCATCGTCACCGGTTGCAGCCTGGGGGGCCTCGGCCTGCTCCTCATACATTTTCTGAGCTAACGTCGCCGAAGCCTCGGACAACACCTTCATCTTCTCCTCGATGGCGGCCTGATCTTCAGCCTTTAGGGCCTCCTCCAATGCGGCAGCAGCAGTCTCGATTGCTTCCTTCTCCTCATCGGTTGCCTTATCACCGGCATCCGTGACCGCTTTGCGAGCAGCATGAACCAGCCCATCAGCCTGATTGCGCAGGGTAATCATCTCCTCGAACTTGGCGTCTTCTTCGCTGTGCGCCTCGGCATCACGTACCATCTGATCAATTTCATCGTCCGACAATCCGCTGGACGCCTTGATCACAATCGACTGCTCTTTACCGGTTGCCTTGTCCTTGGCCGAAACATTGAGGATTCCGTTGGCATCGATATCAAAGCTGACCTCGACCTGTGGCATGCCGCGCGGAGCCGGAGGGATGTCGGTAAGATCGAAACGACCCAGCGACTTGTTTTGTCCCGCCTGTTTGCGCTCGCCCTGCAGTACGTGAATCGTTACCGCGGTCTGATTGTCATCCGCAGTAGAAAACACCTGCTGCTTCTTGGTCGGGATCGTGGTGTTCTTCTCGATCAGCGCACTCATCACACCACCGAGAGTTTCGATGCCAAGCGACAGGGGCGTGACATCGAGCAACAACACATCTTTGACGTCGCCAGAGAGAACGGCCGCCTGAATCGCAGCGCCAATGGCTACCGCCTCGTCCGCATTAACATCTTTGCGGGGTTCCTGGTTGAAAAAGTCCTTCACCTTTTCCCGCACCTGAGGCATCCGCGTCTGCCCACCAACCAGGATCACGTCATCGATGTCCGATGCGCTCAATCCCGCGTCCTCGAGCGCAGTTCTGCAGGGACCGATCGTGCGGTCTACAAGACTTTCCACCAGCGATTCGAGCTTCGCCCGGGTTAGCTTCAGCACTAGGTGTTTCGGCCCGGTCTGGTCCGCGGTGATGTATGGCAGATTGACTTCGGTCTGCTGGCTCGA
>JAYGEV010000050.1:0-9782 GCA_046582225.1 Pseudomonadales bacterium | reverse complement strand
ATTCGGCATTCTCCTGGTAATAATCATTGCAGTGACACGCGCGTGTTGCGCAGGTGCTCCATGGACGAAGCGATGACAGTCAAGGTTAGCTGCCGACACAGCATCGATGCGCCGATATCCGACGCGTGGGTCGTGCTGGGTGATTTCGGCTCGATACTGCGATGGGTCGTGGGTGGCAGCGAGGCGACTATCCAACTGACCGGCAGCGGCCCGGGCATGTTGCGTGATCTGGATTTGCCTTCGGTGGGAAAGGTTCAACATCGCCTGGACGTACTGGATGAAGATGCGCACAGGATTGTGTACAGCCTCACTGCCGGAAGACCGTTGGGCATGGTCGAGTATTCAGTAAGTGCGCAACTCCTGGATCGATCCGATGGGGGTTGCACGCTGGAATGGTTGGGCGAGTTCACCCCTGAGCCGGACGCTTCCGCGGAGCAGATGGCCGAAGGCCTGGAGAATGCGTACGAGGACCTGTCCAAACGCTTCAACGAACTGCTGGGTAATCCCGGCCCTGGATGATCCGGGCAAACCAACCCCGACTTCATCGTAGCCTCCTTTTGCGCTGTTGACCCCTGGCTTGCTATCTTGCTGTCCACTCAGTTTGGAACGGCCGGAAGGACACTATGACGGATCACCTGCTCGAATCGATTGAAGATGGCGTTGCGACGCTCACCATGAACCGACCCGAGGCACGCAACGCGATGTCCGGTGAAATGATGGGCGCGCTCAAAGCAGCCGTTGATCGGGTTGCCATTGACCCTGCGGTCCGGTGTGTTGTGCTTACCGGCGCGGGCGGGGCGTTTTGTGCCGGTGGCGATGTCAAAGGCCAGGCGCGAGCGGCTTCCGAGCGTGGTTCCGGTCAGCGGGTCAGCGTTCCGGCACGCGTACACGGCTTGCGCTCCGGGATGGAATTGTCCCGGCTTCTGCACGAGATGCCTAAGCCCACGCTGGCCGTGATACCGGGCCCCGCGGCCGGTGCCGGGTTGAGCCTCGCGCTGGCCTGCGATCTCAGGATAGCGCTTGATACGGCTAAGCTGACAACGGCATTTTCCAAGGTTGGTGCGTCTGGGGACTTCGGCGGTTCGTATTTTCTGCCGCGCCTGGTCGGCGCTGCCAAAGCACGCGAGATGTACTTCATGGCCGACGTGATCTTAGGTCAGGAAGCCTGTGAGCTTGGGCTGGTCAACTACGCGTATCCGGCCGAGACGTTCGAAAACGAGGCCCGGCAACTTGCGGCGAGACTCGCAGCGCTCCCCACCATTGCGGTGGGCTACATGAAACGTAATCTCAATGCAGCCGACAGCGCGGGATTGTCTCAGGTGCTGGATCTGGAAGCCGAGCACATGGTGCGGACCATGATGACCGAAGACCACGCCCGTGCCGCGCAGGCATTCGTGGAAAAACGCCCCCCCGTCTTCGAGGGCAACTGATGGGGCGGCGTTGCCGATGAATCGTCAACCCCTCGACGGCGTCAGCGTTCTCGACTTTGGTCAGGTCTACAACGGACCTTACTGCGGTTTTCTGCTCGCCCAGGCCGGCGCCCGGGTCATCAAGGTGGAGTCGCGTACCGGTGAAACGTTGCGCGCCCGAGGCCCTGCTTCTACGGCGAGCTATCCGTTCGCGCTGCTGAATTCCAACAAGGAGTGCATCACGCTGAACATTCGATCCGCCGATGGCCAGGCTTTGTTGAAGCGTCTGGCGGCGAACGTGGATGTAGTGTTTGAGAATTTCGCGCCGGGCACCATGGACAAATACGGCATTGGCGCGGGTGATTTGCGGGCCGTGAATCCACGCCTGATCTATGCATCGAGTACCGGCTACGGTGCGGTTGGTCCGTATCGTGATTACCTGGGCATGGATATTACCTTGCAGGCCATGACCGGCGTCATGAGCGTAACGGGCGAGACCGGCGGACCGCCGCTCAAGACCGCGGCCGCCTTTGCCGACTTCATAGCGGGAACGCATCTCTACGCCGGCATCGTCAGTGCGCTGTACGGCCGCGAAGGTTCCGGTCAGGGGGCGACGGTGGACATATCGATGCAGGATTGCGTGTTTCCGACGTTGGCTACGGCGCTTGGTTCCTACTACCTGGCAGGTGAGCAGCTTCCACGCGCGGGCAACCGCCACCCCGGCAGAGCGCTGGCGCCTTACAACGTGTATCAGGCTGCTGATGGACATGTGGCGATTATCTGCATTCGTGAGGGTCACTGGCGCAAGTTGTGCCGGGCCATGGGCGATGCTGAGCTGGCCGAAGATGAACGCTTCGCCACTTCGGCGGCGCGCTGCGAGAACATGGAGGCGGTGGATGATGTGGTCACCGCCTGGACGATGCAGCACAGCAAGGCTGAAATTTTTACCACCACCCAGGCACATGGTGTGATCTGCGCGCCGGTTCAGGATTTGCACGATGTCGTCAACGATCCGCATCTCGCCGCACGGGGGATGCTCGAAGCCCGCGCCCATCCGGATCTGGGTGAGATTGCCCAGGCACATACGCCGTTGCGCTTTCGTGACATCGAACCACCGGCGCTCACCGATGTGCGCGCGCTGGGAAGCGATACCGAACAGGTGCTGGCCGATCTTGCGGGCGTGGATGCTGCGGAACTGGAACGCCTGCGGAGTGCCGAGGCGATTTAATGCCCCATGGACACTGGTTGGAGATACTGGAGAACTCATGGTCGCAGAAACACAGAACCGACAATGGTTGATTAACGGAAACCCGCGTGGTCGGGCGATGGAGTTGTCGGACTTCAAAATGAACGAAGCCGAGCTGATCCCGCTCGAGGATGGAGAAGTCAGGGTCAAGGTTGAGTATTTGAGCTTTGAGCCTTCGCAAAAAGGGCAGCTTGAAAACATTTCCGGATACTCCAGCGGCGCAGAGCTTGGGGGGGTGATGAACGCCCGGGGTATGGGCGTAGTTGTCGAGTCCCGCCACCCGCGTGTGGAAGAAGGCGGCAAGGTGTCCGGGTCGGTCGGCTGGCAGGAGTACGCGACGTTGCCAGGTCGCGGATTGGAGGCCTTGCCCGACGATGATCTCCTTACCGCAAGGATGGGTCCCCTGGGTACGACAGGGTTAACGGCGTACTTCGGGCTGCTTCGAATCGGCCAGCCCAGGCCCGGAGACACAGTGGTTGTCTCCGGCGCGGCGGGTGCGGTCGGGTCGATGGTGGGTCAGATCGCGAAGCTAACGGGGTGCCACGTGGTCGGGATTGCCGGCGGGCCGGAAAAGTGTGCCTGGCTGGTCGATGAGGTGGGATATGACGCGGCCATCGATTACAAGAACGAAAACATTAAAAGCCGGCTCAAGGAACTGTGCCCGAACGGTATCAACGTCTTTTTCGACAATGTTGGTGGCGTTGCGTTGAACGATGCATTGGCTCGAATAGCACCGTTCGCGCGCGTGGTTATTTGTGGTGGAATTTCACGCTATGAGCAGGAGACGTTGCCCGCGGGTCCCGCCAACTACTTCAACATCGTGTTCAGGCAGGCAACCATTCAGGGATTTTTGCTGAGCGGCTATGAAAGTGAATATGCGGTTGCTCTGGATCGTATCCGAGGTTGGATTCAGTCGGGCGACATCGTTTACAAAGAAGATATTCAGCACGGGTTCGAGAACATTCCAGCCACACTGTTGCGGCTTTTTTCGGGTAAAAACTTTGGAAAGCAGCTGCTGAAGATGACAGATTGACGCGATAGATCACCGTTCGGACGCAGAACCTGCTATCCGTCGGGGTCGTACATCGCACGCAGCGACTCACCCATGGTTTCGGGGTGTTCCGATTCTGAAAAATCGATCACCTCGTCCCAGCCGGCTGCGATGTCACCGATGGAAAGCGGTTTCGACGTGTCCAGGGACAGCCCCTTGCTGCGTTCCCACCTGACCTTTTTGAACACGCCCGCCGATGCCTCAAAAAGGCTGCCCGTCTCCGTGCAATCCGGATGCGCCAGGTAGCCGATCAAAGGGGCCACGAAATCTGTTTTGATTCTGGCTTTCAGTTCTTCGGGCATGTTGCCGCTGTTCATTTCGGTCGCGCCGAACGGCGCAACGCAGTTGCAGCAGATGTTGGCTCGCGCGCCCTCAATGGCGATGCTGCGGCACAGCCCATACATGCCCAGTTTGGCGGCCCCGTAGTTTGCCTGGCCGAAGTTCCCGTACAAGCCGGTCGCGGATGACAGGAACACCAGCCTGCCGCCACTTTGAGATTCGAAGTGCGGCCAGGCAGCCCGAGTCAGCAGAAACGCGCTTTTCAGATGGACGTCCAGAACTGAGTCCCACTGCTCATCGGACATTTTCCGTAACGACTTGTCCTGCAGGATCCCTGCGTTATGGACGATTGCGTCAATTTGACCGCATGCATCCACAACCGACTGCACCAATTTTTCGGCGTCCTCTACCCGGCCCGGGACGTGAATCGCTTTGCCGCCCGCAGCGGTAATTTCTTCCACCGCATTCTGGCCCGCGCTGTCTCGGCCGGTACTGTTTACCGCAACCGTGGCGCCGGCGTTCGCAATGCATCGTGCGAACGCATTACCCAGCCCACGGCTGGAACCTGTAACCAACACAACCTTGTCGTCAAATTTCATGGGATACCGGGAATAGTCTGGATCACGCGAATACACCACGTTCCCATATTTCTTGTCAACGCGTGCGGGGGATGCAAGTATCGAGAGGATGGTACGCATGCTGCCAATGGGTTCGAAGCTTGGCTTCGGCGTGGGTCAGATCGGCGAGGGGATCACGGGCGTCGTGTTCGGCACCTTTACGCTGTTCTATTACAATCAGGTGATCGGCATCTCAGCGGCGCTGACTGGAGTTGCCCTTGCCATCGCGTTGGCGTGTGACGCAATCAGCGACCCTCTGGCCGGATCGGTCTCCGATCGCCTTAAATCGCGCTGGGGACGGCGCCATCCGATGATTGCCGGTTCCGCGATTCCGCTCGCGCTGTCCATCGTCGCCCTGTTCAATCCGCCCGATGACATGCCGGACCTGTTCTACTTCGGCTGGCTGGTGGTATTTGCTGTTCTTGCGCGTTTGTTTCTCACCCTTTATCACGTGCCGCACATGGCGCTTGGCGCCGAGATGGCCCGGGACTATACAGATCGCACCCGGGTATTCAGCTACAGCCAATTGTTCGGAACGCTGGGCGCGGCGGGATTCAGTTTTGCGATGTTGACGCTGTATTTCCCCACCACCGAGGCTGCGTCCCACGGTATGTTGAACGCGGCGGGTTATCCACGCTTTGCGGCCGTGGCGGCTTTCGGGATCGTAATTTCCATTGGCCTGTGCGTGTGGGGTACCTGGCGGGAAATCCCCTACCTGCCGCGGTGGGATGTGGAGTACGAACGTCTGAGCCCGCGGCGCCTGTGGCGCGAAGTGGTCACCGCGCTGGGCAGCCACTCCTACCGCATGCTGCTGTGCGGTCTGCTGGGCTGCCAGCTGATCCTCGGGATCGAAGGCACGTTCATGATCTATATCTATGTCCATTTCTGGGAACTGAATACCGAAGCGATGCGCTGGCTCGGCCCGATGATGCTGCTGGGGCTGCCGTTTTCTGCAGTCATGGCCCCACACCTGACCCGGTATGTCGACAAGCGAACGGTTCTGATCATGTTTGGCTCGTGGGTCATTCTGAATGCCAACATCATGATTCTGCTGCGTCTGTTTACCGACGTGCTGCCTGAGAACGGCGATCCGGCGCTGTTGTACATCCTGCTGGGTCTTGCGTTCGTCACAGGCCTGACTACGCCGGCGTTGTTGATCACCTTCAACTCCATGTTTGCCGACATTGCCGATGAACTGGAGCTTCGTACCGGTGGCCGCCAGGAGGGAATCATATTTTCCGCCCGTTCTTTCGGGTTCAAGGCGTCCGCTGCGATGGCGACCGTGCTCGGTGGCATTGCCCTGGATCTGATCGGCTTTCCGCGCGCGGCCGAGGTGGGCGAGGTCTCCCCTGAGATCGTGTTTCGGCTGGGCCTGGTGGCTGCGCCGGCGACGATCGTGATCGGAATGCTGAACCTGATGTTCTTCACCGCATACCGGCTGGATCGCGAGCGGGTCACCGAGATCCAGGCAGAACTGGTCAAGCGCCGGGCTGCACAGGATCCAGAACCTGCCGCAGATGCGGTCGCGGGCGGCTGAGGCCGAGGATGGCGGCTGAGCTCGCACAAGGCGTAGAATTTTAATGACCGGTCCGCTCAACGACGTCACGGTTCTGGATCTCACCCAGCACATCGCGGGTCCATACGCGACAAAACTGCTCGCTGATTTTGGCGCGGACGTCATCAAGATTGAGCCGCCGGGCGGAGATCCGTCGCGACGCCTCGGACCGTTTAAGGATGGCGAGGATTCTCCGGAGAAAAGCGGGACGTTTTTCTACTTCAATACCAACAAGCGCTCGGTGGTGCTCGATCTGAGAAGCGATTCCGGCCGCGACGCATTCTGGCGGCTTGCCGAGCGTGCCGATCTGATCGTTGAGAGCTTTTGTCCCGGTGAGTTGGATGAACTGGAAATCGGCTGGGAGCGCATCCATGCTCGCCGCGCCGATCTGCCGCTGGTGTCGATTTCCAGTTTCGGGCAGCACAGTCCATACCGGGACTACCGGGGATCAGAACTGGTGCTCTACGCTTTTGGCGGTGAGATGTACTCCACCGGGCGAATGGATCGCGAACCGGTCAAGATGTACGGCACCGCTGCCCTGGTTCAATCCGGCTCCGCTGCTGCAACCGCGCTCATGGGCGCGCTGTTTGCGGGTCGCTATCAGCGCGTGGGCCAGCATGTTGACTTCTGCATCGCAGACAGCCATCTGGTGGGCGTGGACCGTCGTCACGCAACCGTGGTCGGAGAGCAGTATTCGGGGCGTAAATCGCTGCGTGCGCCGGCTTCTCCTCCCGCGGGAATACTCGCGGGTTTGTATCGTTGTGCCGATGGCTGGATCGATATTGGCGGTGGCGGCGCGCGTTTTCGCAACGCTCGGGATTTTCTCGGTCATCCTGACTGGATGAAGGATCCGAAGTGGGATGACCTGGCGATTCAGTACGATCCGGAAGCCATAGCGGAATTCAACGGTCACTTCACGGATTGGCTGGCGGAGCATGGTAAGCGTGAGATATGGGAAGCCGCGCGGCGTGCCCGATTCATCTGCGGGCCGCTGTTTACCATCGACGAGGTCTACCACGATCCAAATTTTGGTGCGCGCGGCCTTTGGCAGCCGGCTGAGACCGCCGCGATGGGAAGCTTTCGGTTCCCGGGTCGACCATTTCTGATGAGCGAAACCCCCTGGGAGTATCGCCGCCCTGCGCCTTGTCTGGGTGAGCATACCGATGAAGTTCTGGGCGAGATCGGGTATGCGGCGGCCGCGGTGCGAGACTGATGGCAACCCTCCCTCTGGATGGTGTGCGCGTGCTGGATCTGTCCGGGGTCTGGGCAGGAACGTTTGCTACCTTGTTGTTGGCCGATCTTGGTGCTGAAGTCCTCAAGCAGGAAAACCAGTTCATACTGCAGCCGAACACCCGCAGCCTGCCGGTCGCGCACCTGACTAAGGCGATGACTCAACAGGGGCCCGGCTGGATTAACGGGTTACCGAACAATGATCCGGGCGAACGACCCTGGAACTACCACCCGATGTTCGTCAGCCTTTACCGCAACAAACGCAGCTTCACGCTCGACATTCGTCAACCTGAAGGCATCGAAATCCTCGGGCGTCTCGTGGCGATGTCGGATGTGGTCCTGGAGAACAGCTCGGTTGGAACCATGGAGAAGCTCGGCATCAGCTATGAATGGTTGTGCTCGCTCGCCGAAGACATCATTTTTCTGCGTGCGCCGGGTTACGGCGTCAGTGGCGAATACATGAATGCGCGGACCATGGGTTCGCACCTGGAAGGTGTGATGGGGCACCAGTTGTTGCGTGGCTATCGGGACGCCGAACCGAATGAGAACAGCGGCATTTTTGCGGCGGATTACATCGCCGGCAGCCAGATTGCCTTTGCCCTCATGGCGGCGCTGTGGCATCGCAACAACACCGGCGAGGGCCAGTTCATTGAGATGGCGCAGGCCGAGAACGCGGCGGCCATGTTCCCTCAAGCGTATATGGATTATGCGCTGAACGGTGAGATCGGTACGGCTCTTGGCAATCGATCCATTTACGCCGCGCAAGGTGAGGCGCCAAGTGGCGTCTATCCGTGCAGGTCACCGGGGCCGGCCAGTGAAGGTCTCGATCGCTGGATCGCGATATCCGTCAGCAGTGATGCGGAATGGGTCGCGCTCCGCGAGGAACTCGGAAATCCGGACTGGGCGATGTCCGCGGAGTTCGAAACGGCGGCAGGACGCGCAGCGCAACAGGACCTTCTGGATGCCAGGCTGGCAGAATGGACTCAGGTGTTCGATGACTATGAACTCTTCCATCGTCTGCAGGCGGCCGGAGTTCCGGCTTCGCCGGTGCTCGAGGCGTCGCGGGTGATGGCCGATCCGCACGTCCAGGCGCGGCAGCTGTTTCAACCCCAGGAGCTGGAGGATGACATCGGCACCTACAGCTATCCCGGGCCGCTCTACGAGATGCCCGAAACGCCGAGCGGTATCCGTCGCCCGCCGGTCGCAATGGGGCAGGACAATGAATACGTCTACAAAGAACTGTTGGGGGTCAGCGACGCCGAGTACCAGCGATTGATCGAAGCGGGGCACATCGCGTCGGGCTTCGCGGACGAAATACCGTGAGAGTCGCGCGCTCAACACCGCCCCGGCACCCAGCAATACCTGTACGCAGCGCTTTATGAAGGTACAACCATGCAGTTTGATGACTACAACACCATCGTCCGTCGCCGCTACGAATATGCGCTGGGCATCGACACTCGGGATTGGGGCCTGTTGCGCAGCGTCTTCACCGACAAGATCGAGATGGACTTTTCGTCTTACAGCGGTCAACCCGGCGCGGTGGTGCTGGCAGATGACTGGGTGAATGGCGCCAAGGTATTGTTTACTGGCCTTGATTCGACTCAACACGTGATGACCAACCCCATCGTCGATGTGGACGGCGATCGCGGTCGCTTGCGAATGTACATGAAGGCAGAGCACTTTCTGGGCAACGACGCGGGCAGCGACAGTTTCGCACTGGGTGGCTACTACGAAGATCGCCTGATCAAGGCCGCCGGCGGCTGGAAAATCGAGGCGGTCACGCTGACCATATTCTGGAACCGTGGCAACCGACACATCATGTCTCAGGCGCGCGCGATCGGCCGCGAAAGACTTGCCGCCGAAAGCTAGAGGCCACCCATCAGCCGGGTCGGCGGCTTCTGCCCTCCCGGGCATTGGACATATCGAGCAGCTGCTCTTCGTCGTCCAACAGTCGCTCGAGAGAGGCCGCGGTACCGTACTTCACGCCTTCGTTGCTGTACATGCTGGCAATTGAGAACCTTCCCATACCGGCCTGGATGATCGTTCCAGTGGGAGCGTCATCGCGACACATGAAAAGAACCGCGGGCGTGACCAGATCGGGTGCCCGGGCGGGATCGGGATTGTCCAGGTCTTCTTCGCGTCCGGGAATCGTGTTGGTCAGCCGGGTCGCTGCCGCCGGCGCGAGGGTGTTGACCTTGATGTTGTGGGATGCGCCCTCCAGAGCGAGCACGTTCATCAGACCGACCATGCCCGTTTTCGCGGCGCCGTAATTCGATTGGCCGAAATTGCCCCAGATCCCGGACCCGGAGCTGGTAAACACGATACGTCCGTAGTTTTTTTCGTACATGATCGGCCATGCCGCGTGGGTCACATAGGCCGAACCGTTGAGGTGCAC